>JAWUXY010000015.1:0-37198 GCA_034111105.1 Bermanella sp.
AACTCAGTAGTGAAACGATGCATCGCCGATGGTAGTGTGGGGTCTCCCCATGTGAGAGTAGGTCATCGTCAAGCTTTAAACACTAAAATCCCTGATGCTTGCGCATCGGGGATTTTTTTTGCCTGTCTAAAAGTCCTTCACTCTACGTCTCAATATTCTTAAAAACAAAATCACCTTATTTATCGGTACATAAGTACATCAAGTCACTATTGAAATGTTTTTAGTGGGTGAAACCCTGTAAAAACCCACATGAGAAACAAACAAAACCTATTCAAAAAGTGTAATTGTTTGTATCCTAGCTTGGCTGGCTAAAACAATAATAAAGAGGCCAACTCTTGCTACAGCACTCAATATTTTTACTGCTATTACTTTCAGTTGTCTTTAATACACAAGCTGAAATGGCTGACCTTTCGGAGTCTGAATTATCAGACATTACCGGCGAGGGGATTGGTCTTGTCTATGAAGATTACCAAATCGAAATGCTAGCCGAGAGCTTAAATGCTCGTGATGATGGGGCTGGCGGTGTTTTATTAGGCGGTGAAACAGGTAATCAATTTCAAATTACAGGTATTGTAGACTCGGCAGGTAACGCCGTGAATGTCGATATCGCACAATACTATTTTGCCGGAACAGGCACAGAATTCGGAACCAACTTAGCAGGTAAGACTGTTAACGTCGGTCGACTAAACAACCCAATCACGATTGACTTAAAAGACGGCGATACACTAGGTAACGGCGCGGATGGTTGGGCAGACAAGTCAGTACTACAAGTTGCGATGCCGACACATGTGAATGCTTCAGTTGGTTACGATTGTACAAACCCTAACGCAGTTGCGGGTTCTGGTACCTGTTCTAGTCGTCCTAGCGACGGCTCTTTTCGTGGTGAACGTTTTGATATGGGTTTTCGTATTAATCGTCAATTCCCTTCAGATAGTACTAAAGACATTAATCTTAATTTTCATGCTCAGTCCGCCAATATGGACGGTAGCTTCTGGCGTTTCTGGGGTGGGGATGCAGACATAGATGGTGCATCTGGCCCAGGCGGTGTTGTTGAGACATTGATGATGGAAGCACAAATTAATTTTTACGCAGGCAAGTTGATGTTTGATAGTTGTGAACTTGATGGTTCAGCTTGTGGCGAGCAGGTGGGCTTTGAAGGCTTTTCTATGGAATTAGCCTTAGGCGACGCCAAGTATTATCAGCCTATGACCATTGCGGTAACGGAACAAGGTTTTCTTAGCATAATGATTCAGCCGCTGCCTTCACCTGGTGATAGTCGTGTACCTAGCTCAACTACAGGGACTATCGGCAGTGATGGTACGTTAGCATCATCTGATGCGGCTACTTGGAACTGGTATAACGATTATTATGAGAACGGTCGTAAGACAAATATTACTATCTCAAACCTAACGGTTGGTGCTGAGAGTTTTGGCAGTTCATCGTTACAGGGGTTACAAATTCAGCACTTAGAGGTCACCAGTCATGATCTTTAAAGTCTTTACCTTTTTGTTTGTGTTTATTTCATTTTCTGCTCAAGCATTAGAAGAAATATCGGATGAAAGTTTGGCTAATGTTAGTGGCCAAAGTGGGGTGTCACTTTCTGGTGAATTAAATTTAAACGAAAATGGTGGTCCACTTACATCAGCTGATATAGGCAATACTGGCGTGTGGGGAACTTGTGTAGAAAAACAAGCCGCATCAGCTGAACGCTGTGGCGCCCGAATTGCTGTTCAGCCTAATGAAAACGGTGGTTGGATCGCTTTAGATGAAATGAAAGGTAAAATTTCTTTCGAAGGGCTAACACTCAAGTCGCGCACGATTGATGGTGTACTTGATGATTTTGGCGGCGACGAAAACGAAGTTGGCATTGATGGCATGACCGTACTTGAAATTGGTTTGCCGGATAAAGTGACGTTTGAGAAATTTCAATATTCAGTGGTGACTAGCTCACAAGGTCGCCCAACGGATACAGGCTATCAGCAACAAATTCGTCATGGTGTGAATTTTAATGGCTCCGTTAATATGCAAGGGAACATGCTTGTGTTTCCAACGGGGAATCCCTAATGAAATCACTATTGATTATTCTCTTGTCTTTGAGTGTCAGTCTTGCCAATGCCGAACTGGTTGGTATGGATGAGACCTTTCTTGAATCGGTCTCTGGTCAAACTGGCTTAACCGTAGAGATGCATAAATTAATTAAAGTTGAAGATATTCGCTATTCAGATAAAGACGGTACGTCAGGTGAAATTTTAGACTTTAAAGATATTGCGATTGGTCATCCAAGTGATATCAATAATAAACAAGCGGTTTCTGTTCATACAGTTGATATTGACGGTAATGACGGTTTGGTTATTGTGAGTGACTTTCAAGCAACACGTTTACAAATTGGTTCGATGTCGGTTGGTAATCACCGTGGCAGTGTTGCAGATAATTTTGCCACTCGCCAAAGCTTCGGCCAAATTCAATACGATTGGACGGGCACAAACACACTCAGCATTAACGGTAAAACGGCGGGTGAGTCTGGTTTTATTATTTCTAGTGATACCAGTATTACAGACAGTGATTTTCGTTGGACAACCAACGGTAATACGTTGCAAGTCAATGACATAATATATAACAGCAGCCTCACCAATATGACCATTGATATCGAAGATAATGGAGTTAAGGCTTACTTAGCGTTACGCATGCCGACGATGTCGTATGACTATAACGTAGGTTCGGTGTGTTTTTCTGACGTTGATTGTGTTGCTGCTAACTCATTGGGTAACTTTGCTCAATCTCGTACGTACAAAAATAGCAGCATCTTTGTTTATGGTGGTGGTCGTGAAGGCACCGGTATTACCATGGATATGCATTTTGAATTTGATGACAGTGTGAATGCATCCGGTGACGGTAACGTGTCTAGTTATACGGATGATGCGACGGTTAAAATAGCTAAACAGTCTGGTGTGGTGGATGTGGTTGGGTTTACGTTTGACATTGGAACCGCTGAGACCAATTTAGGTGATCACATTGCCATGCAGTGGGATAGTGTTACAGGTAATTTTAAAACCGATTTAGTTGAGATAGCGGGTAATAAAGTGGGTGCTTTTGAAGTCCGCTTTGACTTCAGCGATGGGACTCATAATTCGGTTGATTATAAAAACCAGTTGAAGCTTGCACCTGGTATCGCGTTTGCGGGTAATGATTTTTCTAGCGATGCAAATCTTGCCGCTGCGGGCTTTGATAGTTTTATGACAAATTTTTATGCAAAGGTGAGCTCTGTATCTGATGGTATTAGCTTATACAACCAATGGAACATGACGGCGGATTATTTTTATACCGACGATACCAATACACTGATGGCGGATAACTTTTATGCTTATGGTGAAGGGTACTCAACGCTTGATATTCGTGACGGCAGCCTATCAATCGATAATACCAATGATGCCAACGATGATTTTTTGGCGATTGGTATTCGTAATTACAAAGTCAATTACGGCTTAGATGGTTTGCGTGTCGGTGATGAAACATCCTCCCTACAAAATGGTCATGAAATGATTGGCTTATACAGCGATGCTAGCTTCACATTAAATGGTGCTATTGAGGTACGTGGTGGCGGTGCCAGTGGCAGCGGTATTAACATTGATGCCGATATGTTGATTACGGATGGTAATTTCACCGTGACCAAGTCTGGTGGTGTTGGTATTCATTTAGATGCCGTGACGTATGAGTTTCATATGCGTGATATGACTATGGATGTTGATAATGACGGCATCAAGCTTGTGCTGGGCGAACTGTGGAGCGAATTTGCCGCTAACGATATTCGCTTTGGTGATCGCACGACGGGTAAAAGCTTAGGTGGTATTGCCATGACTCAGTACCAAAAAGGTTCTGAAATCATCATCAGCGGTGGTGGAGCGAATGTTAATCGGTGCATGGGAGCAAATGGCGCTGATGCAACAGCATGCTCGGCGAATGGTGGTACTTGGATTGATACCATCGGCACTGACGGTGAAGGTTTAACCATTAAAAATAAACGCATTTTATTGCAAGAAAACATCGTCGAAGGTAAGGCTAATTCGGTCACGTATGAAGTTAATCGTACGGCCGGCGTCGCAGGAACGGGCCAGGCTATCAAGCTAAACAACATGTACACAGCCGATGGCTATGATGACAGCACTAACACATTTGGAGTCGAGAACACTGTGACAGTTGATGTTGCGTCAGCGGGCACAACAGGTGCCGCCGAACTATTTATGACCCATAATGTTAAGTTTAAAGAATTAAACATAGACAGCGTACAGCTGTTGCACGGCCCATCTTCGACTTCTTCAAATATGCTGCAAGGCATAAAAATGCAAAATGTTGATTTCACCTCTCAACTGTCTGTTAGCCCTATACCTTAATTTCTAGGGCTTAACCCCCATACAAATCATGGAAATTAGACCTCATTCCCGCTATAGTTTGCCTCATTATTTCTAATCTTTTTTGCATCTAAATACCTCATATTTGTCTGTTTTATGACCTGATCTTGAGCGTAGATGTACAGCAGGAGTGACCATGAGTCAGTTAATCATTTTTGATACAACTATGCGTGACGGCGAGCAAAGCCCTGGCGCGTCAATGACCCGTGATGAAAAAGTTCGCATTGGTAAAGCACTAGAGAAAATGCGTGTCGATGTCATTGAAGCCGGTTTTGCTGCTGCTAGCCCTGGTGACTTTGAATCTATTGCCGCCGTGGCTGCTGCCGTCAAAGAAAGCACGATTTGCTCCCTAGCACGTGCCGTTGATGGTGACATCGATCGAGCGGCTGAAGCGCTAAAAGCGGCTGAGCGTTCACGTATACATACATTCATTGCTACTAGCCCTATTCATATGGAGCACAAATTACGCATGGCGCCAGACCAAGTGGTTGAGCGTGCTATTTATGCGGTTAAGCGTGCACGTAATCTTGTTGCGGATGTTGAATTTTCATGTGAAGACGCGGGTCGCTCTGATATGGACTTCTTGTGTCGCATTATCGAAGCAGCCATTGATGCAGGTGCCAGCACGATAAACATTCCTGATACCGTGGGTTATGCGATTCCGGAAGAGTTTGGTTACAAAATCAAAACCCTTTTAGAGCGTATTCCAAACGCGGATAAAGCCATTTTTTCTGTGCATTGTCATAACGATTTAGGGTTGGCAGTTGCTAACTCATTAGCCGCTGTTGCAAATGGTGCGCGCCAAGTTGAGTGTACGATAAATGGTTTGGGCGAACGTGCCGGTAATGCAGCCCTTGAAGAAATTGTGATGGGGATTAAAACCCGCAGTGATTTATTCAATGTGACAACTGCGATTAATACCGAAATCATCGTTCCTACCTCACGTATGGTGTCGACGATTACAGGCTTCCCTGTGCAACCAAATAAAGCCATTGTAGGCGCTAACGCGTTCGCCCATGAATCGGGTATTCACCAAGACGGCGTGTTAAAGCACCGTGAAACCTATGAAATTATGCGCGCTGAAGATGTTGGCTGGGGCGCGAATAAAATGGTGATGGGTAAGCACTCAGGTCGCGCTGCTTTTCGTTCACGTTTAGAAGAATTAGGCACTAGCTTTGATAGTGATCAAGAATTGAATGTTGCGTTTGCTCGCTTTAAAGAACTGGCCGATAAGAAACATGAAATCTTTGATGAAGATTTGCAGGCACTGGTCAGTGCTACACGTAATATGGATGAAAAATACCAACTGGTGACACTAGAAGCGCACAGCCAAACAGGTGAAACACCGAAAGCGAAATTGACAATCGCCGTTGATGGTAAAGAGCATGTGGTTAGCTCAGATGGTAGTGGCCCTGTTGATGCCGTATTCAAAGCTCTTGAACAAAACGCTCAGTCGGGTGCCAATGTGCAACTGTACTCGGTGAATGCTATTACCCAAGGTACCGACAGCCAAGGCGAAGTGACAGTCCGTTTAGAAAAAGGTGGCCGTATTGTCAACGGTTTAGGCAGTGATACCGATATTGTGGTGGCATCAGCAAAAGCGTATATCAATGCTCTTAACTTATTAGAAAATAATAGTGGCAAAGCACATCCGCAATCGGAAGGTGTTTAGTTAAATGTTATATACCGCAGCACAATTAACCTACCTTGAGCACTTGGGCATTGATGTTTGGGTGCCTAAGGATATGCCAATAGACGTTGCTGCGGTTGAAGTATCTCAAGCACCTCAACCACAACTTGAGACGGCTAAGGTTGCAGTGAATGTAAATGATACGACGGCGTACGTGGCGCCCAGTCATTTTGAAGATGTGCCTGCTGCTCGAACGGCTACAACAGGTACACCACACTTCGCACCAGAACATGCAGCGCCCGTTCAGTCGCCTCAGGCTAGTTCGTTAGGACAGGCTCAGGTAAATAAACCTGCGGCAGCCAGTGCATTAAGTTCAGCATTGACGTCTTCTATTCCGGCTCCTGCTTTTCCGGCACCACCCGTCACGCAAGTGGCAGATGCTGTCGCACGCGTTGAGTTTAATATTCAATTTTGGTGTTACAGCTCGGGCGTTTGGCTAATTAGTGGTGATGTAAATATTACGCCAGAACAGCATAAGTTAGTGCACAACCTTGCTCAGTTTATGCAAGGGAAAAAACGTCGTCCACGTCATGTTAATGTATTTTCTTGGCCTATGATCGATAGTCCGAATGTTGATCAAGGTGAAGACATTGCCTCGAAATATTTATTGGCCCATATTGATCGTCTGCAACAAGCATGTGAAAAAAATGTCGTGATCGTTTTTAACGATTGTGATTATTTTCCAACCCAAACCCCTCATATTAAATTAGATGTTAGCTTGCAACAATTACTGCACGAGCCTATGGCTAAAAAAGCGCTTTGGCAACAATTGATTCCTCATAAGCTAGATTATTAATACTAAATTAGAGTAACCCCATGATTGCGTTTCGCCCTATGTCGTTGGACGATATCGAAGCTGTATTGAACATTGAGCAACAAGGTTATGACTTCCCGTGGTCACATAACTTATTTGAACAGGCGATAAAGTCTACAAAATACTGTGCGGTGGCTGAATATGAAAATCGTATTATTGGTTATGGCATTCTGTCTTATGTGGTGGGCGAAGCGGAGCTGTTGAATATTTGTGTTGACCCAAGTGCGCAAGGCAAAGGATTTGCAAAGCTGTTACTACAGCATTTAGTTGATGATGCGGCCCATAAAGATAACCATGAAATGTACTTAGAAGTGCGAGTGAGTAATGCTCCAGCGCTGCATATTTATGAACAAGCTGGCTTTAATGAAATAGGCCGACGTAAGAATTATTATCCTACAACCGCTGGTAAAGAAGACGCTATATTAATGGCGTTGCCACTGTTTAAAGACTAGGTGGCCTAGCCAATAAAATTAAACCAATAAAAAAGCCGTTACTGTAAACAGTAACGGCTTTTTGCGTTCAGCATATTGCTAATAACGTTTAGCCAAGCTTATCGGTTGCTACATGATATTTTGGATCTTCAATCACATCTACTTCAACCATGTTGCCGGCTTTTGAAAGTAAAGTTCGGCACTCAGGGCTTAAGTGTTTAAGGCTTAATGTTTTGCCTTCTTTATTATAGCGTTCAGCAAGCGTATCGATGACTTCTAAGCCTGAGTGGTCAGCAACACGTGAGTGTTTGAATTCAATAACCACATTGTTAGGATCATTTTTAGGGTCAAACAACTCAAGGAAATAAGACGTAGAGCCAAAGAACAATGGGCCGTGTAGTTCGTAGGTTTTCACGCCGTTCTCTTCTTTGATATCAGCACGAATATGCTTTGCATGCTCCCAAGCAAATACCAATGCTGAAACGATCACGCCAATAATAACCGCCATGGCCAAGTCAGTTGCAACGGTAATACCCGACACCAAAATCAAAACAAAGGCATCGCTTTTAGGGATTTTCTTTAAAATGCGGAAGCTAGACCATTCGAATGTTCCTAGTACCACCATCATCATGACGCCCACAAGAGCGGCCAATGGAATTTGCGCAATAATGTCTGAGCCAAACAAAATAAACAATAACAAAGCAACGGCAGCGGTAATACCGGATAAGCGACCACGACCACCCGAGTTGATGTTAATCATCGATTGGCCAATCATGGCGCAACCGCCCATGCCACCAAAGAAACCGTTAACCGTATTTGAAGCGCCCTGAGCAATACATTCTTTATTACTGTTGCCACGGGTTTGAGTTAGCTCGTCAATTAAAGTTAGCGTTAATAATGATTCGATTAAACCAACACCTGCCAATATCAGGCTATAAGGTAAGATGATCCAAAGGGTTTCAAGGGTAAAGGGTACGGCAGGAATACTAAACTCAGGCAAGCCGCCCGCAATATTAGCTACATCACCCACTGTACGAGTATCTAAGCCTAACCAAATCGCACCAAAGCTCACCACGACAATAGCGGCTAACGCAGATGGGATCACGGTGGTTAACTTAGGTAAGTACTGGATAATTGCCATTGTTAACGCAACAAGCCCCAGCATGATGTACATGGCATTACCGTCTAACCAAGCTTTCATGCCAGCATCATCAACAAACTTGAATTGCTCTAGCTGGCTTAAGAAAATCACAATGGCTAAGCCGTTTACAAAACCGAGCATAACAGGCTGAGGCACGAGGCGAATAAACTTACCTAGCTTAAATATACCAAAGGACATTTGAATAAAGCCGCACAGCACCACCGCCGCAAATAAGTATTGCACACCGTGATCAGCAACCAGTGCCACCATTACAACCGCCATCGCGCCGGTTGCACCGCTGATCATACCTGGGCGACCACCAAAGATAGACGTGATAATACCCACCATAAAGGCTGCGTATAGGCCCACTAATGGGTTAACGCCAGCAACAAAGGCAAAGGCTACGGCCTCTGGCACAAGTGCGAGGGCGACCGTTAGACCAGATAAAATATCGTTTTTCGGATTGTCGGTGGTTTTTCTGATGAGATTAAACATCTGATCCTCGATTAAATTTTGTGCACAGCGGAAAATAGCGGCGTAGAGTACCTAAAATGCCGTAAAATAACCAGTTAAGGCAGTTAAGGCGCGGTATTCAGTTAAATTAAGGGAGCCTGTTGTGAGTATAGAATCTGGTTTGCTACCCGCATGGTTTATTTACCTGCTATTTATCCCCAGTGCTTTGATATTAGGTTGGGCGTTGTGGCGAGTAAATTGGTTAGCCCTTAAAGAGCAGTCGTTATTACAACATGTGTTTTATAGCGCCTGCTTGGCACTTGCTATTTTATGGTCGATTCGAGCGGGTTTAAGCAGCGGTTTAGGTATTCATTTTATGGGGCTTACGGCGGCCACACTCGTGATGGGCTGGCCATTAGCCATAATAGCAGGTGCCATTGGTTTATTGTGCGTCACCATTATTGGGTTAGAAAGTTACACCGGTTTTGCGGTCAACTTTGTGATATCGGTAGTCTTACCCGTGCTCACCTCGTTTGCTGTCCTGCAATTGGTTCAGCGTAAATTACCAGCCAACCCATTTGTGTACATTTTTTTATGCGGCTTTTTTAATGGCGCTTTTGCGATATTGGCAGTGGCGTGTACCACATCTGTTATGTTGGTGTTATTGCAGGTGTATTCGTGGGAAGCGGTCTATGAAGAATATTTTATGTACCTGCCTCTAATGTTGTTTCCCGAAGCATTTATCAACGGCATGGTGGTGGCAGGGGTAATGGGAACGTTTCCTCATTTATTAAGCTCGTTTAATGTGGATAAGTATTTTAGTGATGATTGAGACACTCATGTTTTTGACGCTAACGGTAGGAGGGTGCCCCGCGCCCGGTAAAACGATTTACCACTAAAAATTTATTGAGCTTTATAGTTGTCATTATGAGAGAGGGTAAGGGAGGATCAATCAATCGGGCGCGGTGCACCCTCGTACATGAGTGTTTTAATTCTTTTTTAAATGACATTAATGTTTAACCGGATGCTTTTGTAACTTACGTTGCAGTGTTCGACGATGCATGCCCAGCTCACGTGCTGTCACTGAAATATTACCGTCATTTGCCTGTAAGGTTTGTTGAATTTTTTCCCACTCTAATCGTTTTACCGATGTTGGTTTATCCGCGACTTCGGCATCAGTTGATGACTCTGTATTTGATGAGTCATCAAATGCGTTCAATAGCTCATCAATATCCACGGGCTTACATAAATACTGGTGAGCGCCTAATTTTATCGCATCCACCGCGGTGGCAATGCTGGCGTAACTGGTGAGCATTACGATTTGGCAAAGTGGAGATTGATTTTTCAATTTTTCAATTAAATGCAAACCGCTTTCTTGTTCGAGTTTTAAATCAAGGGAGATATATTTAGGCTGGTGTTGTTCGCAAAGGCTGAGGGCTTGTTCGCCATTTTCAGCTTGTAAAACATTAAAGCCTCGACGTTTTAAACTGCGTACCATAACGCTTAACAAGGTGGTGTCATCATCAATCACTAAAAATGTATTGTCATTATTCGACATGAAACGGCACCTTAATAGTGGTTAAACAACCTTGCTCATGATTACGCAAAGAGATACTGCCACCTAAGCGCAGAATACTGCTGTGGCTTAATAATAAACCAATGCCTAAACCATTACTGGACTCTACGGGTTGGTTGGGCAGTGAAAAATCATCTGCAATGCCATCACCATAATCTTGAATATCCAATTGCCATTGCTGTGTGTCCCACGTTAGTGATAATTCAATGGGTTGTTTAGACGAATGGTTGGCATTATCTAATAGATTAATAATGGCCTGCATTAATACCAGTGGATATTGTACCTGTGGACTGTTTTTTATTTCTTTTAAATCATTTTGCCAATTAAATTGGGCTTTTGGTTGCAGTAATAACCATTGTTGAGTGGTGCTGTGTAAAAAGGTATGCAGTGTTTGAGCATCACTTATATCGAGTTGGCTGGGTTGACTGAGACGTTTTAATTTTTGTTGGCACAGTTCAATTTGTTGATGAATTAATTGCAGATCTTCGCGGCTGTCGTCATCTAAATTTGCTAACTGTTGTAATTCATGACTCAGCATTTTTATGGTGGTCAGCGGAGAGCCTAACTCATGAGCGGTGCTGGCGGCTTGGCTAGCGAGCAACATGAGGTGTTCATTTTGCAAAACTTGTTCGCGATAGTGGGCCGTTTGTTTGTCTTTTTCGCGCATATCGAACGCCATCTCAACTACAAAATACGCAATTAATAAGGCGCTTAAAATAAAGGTAAACCACATACCAATAATATGGAAACTTAAACCTGCGTGGGCAAGGTGGTGATCAAGAGCAGGCAGTGGAAAGTAAAAAAATAATAAAACCCCATATAACGCCATGGACAACATGCACAGCATCCAAGTCATGGCCCAGCTTAATGTGGCAGCACTGATGACGATGGGGACTAATAAATAGGTAATAAACGGGTTATTGGCACCGCCGCTTACATAAATCAGGGCAGCGATTAATAGCGTGTCGGCTAATAGATACACAAACAGCTCATAGGGCGCCGCTTGGTTGTGTTTAGCGCGCCATAAGTTAAGTAAGCTTAATAATGTAAGAGTGGTTAGTACGCCCCATAACATCAGTTGTTGCATGGGCGGGGTTTGGTCTAAGCCAATTAAAGTAAGTGCTAATGCTATGCCGCAACACACAATTAAGCGCAGCACGGCAAGACGCTTTAGGTTTTGAACAATAGGGGTGGTTAGCATGTTGGTATTCTTATGCATGCTGGTACTCATTTTTGTTGGGTTCGCTAAGTCTTGCTTTTGAGGTCGAATGTACCTGAAAGCGCAATATGTTCACCACTTGGCCTATAACGCGTTTGATGTTGCTATTTAAAGCAGTGCTGGCCATGGTGTTCTCAATAAAGTGAGTGGGGATAACCATGACTATTCTACGGGATGTTATATATTGTTGTCATACCAGAATGAATGATTATTATCTGCCAGTGATCTTTATTGCGAAAAGGCAAAAAAAGTAGGGTTGTCGTTTATGGGGGGAATGATTAAGGCTCTGCGGTGATCCCAAGCCCGATAAAACAGGTAAACGCTACTTATACACAATGTATTCTTGTTAGACTCGTGGTTAATTAGCGCAATATAACGTGACAGGCAGCTTGATGAAATTTGACTATATAATAATCGGTGGTGGAATCGTCGGAGTTTCCACCGCATGGCAATTACAGCAGCAATTCCCTCAAAAGCGTATCGCCATTATTGAAAAAGAAACTCAATTTGCTTGTCACCAAACAGGACACAACAGCGGTGTGATACACGCGGGGGTGTATTATCAGCCAGGTTCTTTAAAAGCCAAATTCTGTAAAGAAGGGGTGCAAGCCACCATCAAGTTTTGCCAAGATAATAATATTCATTATGAGCAATGTGGCAAGTTACTGGTGGCAACGAATGCTTTAGAACACGAGCGCATGCTTGCTTTGTACGCACGTTGCGCTGACAACGGCATAGAGGCTGAACTATTAGATCAAACACAACTTAAACAGCGTGAGCCTAATATTAGTGGCATAGGGGCAATTTTTGTTAAGCAAACCGGCATTGTGAATTACCAAGAAGTAACCATAAAAATAGCTGAACGATTTCAGCAATTGGGCGGCACGGTTTTGTTGCAACACGAAGCAGTGGATTTAAGCGAAGATGCCAACGCAGTAAGCGTTAAAGCCATGAATGGTGATCAAGAGGTCATGTTAACCGCTGATTTTTTAGTGGCGTGTTCGGGTTTAATGGCTGATCGCACCACCAAAATGTTAGGTATTAAAACGGACTTTCAAATTATTCCGTTTCGCGGTGAGTATTATCGTTTGCCCGCGAAGCATAACCATATTGTGAATCATTTGATTTACCCCATCCCAGATCCCGATCTGCCATTTTTGGGGGTGCACTTAACTCGTATGATTGATGGCAGTGTGACCGTTGGTCCTAATGCGGTACAAGGTTGGAAGCGTGAAGGTTATGGCAAAATCAATGTAAGCTTAAACGATATTTTCGATATGGTGCGCTTTAGCGGTTTTTGGCGCGTGCTAAAAAATAACATTAAAGTTGGCCTAATCGAAACACGGAACTCTTGGTGGAAACCCGGTTACCTAAAAACCGTACAAAAATACTGCCCAAGTTTAACGCTTAAAGATTTAGAGCCTCATTCTGCTGGTATTCGTGCCCAAGCGGTCATGAAGGATGGCAGTATGGTGCATGACTTTTTATTTGCTCAAAGTCCACGCTCGTTACATGTGTGTAATGCGCCCAGCCCTGCGGCCACATCGGCATTACCCATTGGTGCTTACATTTGTGAGAAAGTCACACAGGCGCAATCTTAATATCAATTTTATAAATTGGCATTACCAGTCAATGGCTTGGCTAAAATCATGAATGTGTTTGGCTAGCCAGTTAACGGCAGGGTCTTCACTATAAAGCGGGTGGTGCACCATGGTCATATTAATAGTAGGAATACCTTTAGGCGGTTTTACAATACGTACGCTCATCATTTCACTGAATAGCTGCGCCATGTGAAGTGGTAGAGTCATAATGGCATTGGTCTTCTCAACAATACGGGCCGCGGCCATATAGTTAACGGTGCGGGCCACGTGTTGGCGCGATAGGTTTTGTTGCTCAAGCCAAGTATCTACCGAGTTAGCACTTACTTGGCTGACATCCCAAAACACTACATGATGTAACTTTAAATATTGCTTCAAACTTAAACTGTGTTTAACACTAGGGTGAGCGCTTGCCACTAGGCATACCTGAGATTCATTCAACCAGTGCTCACTGATTAAATGACTGGGTAAGGGTTGTTCGGCATCCATGCCTACCACTAAATCCACCGCGCCATTGGCTAAACGAGTTTGGCTGGCATCTTCGGCAATCATTTCAATTTCAATTTTGATATTCGGTGCAATGCTTAATAAGTGGCTGAGTAGCTCAGGGAAGATAACGGCTTCAAAATAATCGGTACTGGCAATAGTGAAGGTGCGCTGTGCATTGGTGGCATCAAATTCATCGCTGGGGGTGATGCTCTGTTGCAATAGTTGTAAGGCGCTTCGTACCTGTGGTGCCATCGCCAATGCTCTTGGTGTGGGTTGCAAACCTTGTTCGGTGCGCACAAGAATGGGGTCGCCCAGTTGTTCGCGTAAGCGGTTAAGCGCATGACTCATGGCAGATTGACTTAAAAATACTTTATTGGCTGCTCGGCTCACATGGCATTCACTCACGAGGGCTTCAAAGATAATCAGTAAATTTAAATCAAATTGGCGCAGATTCATCGGATGCATCCTTTTAGATTAAGTATTAATTATATACATACTTGTATTTAAAATATGCATTTCACTAATTATCATGGTCTGTCTACACTTAGCTCATCTTTTACCCTGCACTAAGGTTTATTATGTCGAGCTCAAATGCTGCAAATGCGAACTATCCAATTTATGGTGCATTGGGTGTCACGTTTTTAGAATTCCCATTAGTAACCGATTTAAAGACCTCGGACGCAGACGTGATTGTCAGCGGTGTGCCGTTTGATATGGCGACGACGGGTCGCGGTGGTTCGCGTAACGGCCCGCAAGGCGTGCGTGCCGCGTCTATTAATATGGCATGGGAAGGCGAACGCTGGCCGTGGGATTTTGCCTTAGATGATCATTTAAACGTCGGCGACATGGGTAATGTAAACTTTCTGCATGGTGAGCCGCAAACCTTAGTCGATAGCCTTGAAGCGCATATTTTAAATATTGTAAAAGCGGGCAAAAATCCATTAACCATTGGCGGCGATCATTTTGTTACCTTGCCCATTTTACGCTCTGTGGCTAAAGAGCACGGCCCGGTTGCATTGATTCACTTTGATGCCCATACCGATACCTACAGCGGTGGCAGTAAATACGATCACGGCACCTTTTTACACCATGCCGTTGAAGAAGGCATTGTGGATACCGAACATTCATTGCAAATTGGTATTCGTACCAACTTCACCCGTAAAGACTATCCGTTTGAAGTGTTAGACGGCGCTTGGGTGGGTGACAACGGCCCCCATGAAACTCTAAAGCGAATTAAAGAGCGCGTAGGCGATAAAAAAGTATACATAACGTTTGATATTGATTGTTTAGATCCAGCTTATGCACCAGGCACAGGCACACCCGTGGCAGCGGGTTTAACCACAGACTGTGCGTTAAAAATCATTCGCGGTTTACAGGGGCTTAATTTGATTGGCATGGATGTGGTCGAAGTAGCGCCGGCTTATGATCATGCCGAGATTACCTCGTTGGCTGCAGCGACGTTAGCATTAGAGTATTTATATGTGCTGGCGGCTAATAAGCAGTCTTAATTGTTTTTATGTTAATACCGCTAATGTTTAGTTAAATTGACCGTTATAGGAACTTAAATGTCTCGCTAATGGTCTACCTATTCAGACATATAGTGATGCCAATTTTAGTGCAGTAAACTCGTTTTACTGATTAAAATTTTAGATGTGCTGTCTTTTATTTTATCGAGTGTTTTTAGCGCGGCCAAGTTCTTCCTTTGGTCGCGCTTTTTTAATGTGGTTTGAACAATATTCGTGACCTTTCCTTTCTAGCTTCAAAGCATTACTATTTTGTCTGAAATCACAACTGCAAGGATAGTAAAATTATTTTGAGTCGTGTGATTGTGACTAATTCGCGGGTGTTGACTATTTTTGCACTTAGGAAAGTCGATTGAGATGTGATGTGTCTGAATTTAAATTTATAATTAAATACGGTATAGAGAATGTTAAGTCTTATTTTTCCTGTACAAAATATTTTGTTTGTTAAGTCGAAGAGCAAAACCTTGTCCAGCTATAGAGGTAATAATTAATATAATAGTAGTTGCCTACCAACTTAGCGCATTACATTTTTCTCCCTATAAAGTATTGGCATTGTTTCTAAACTAACCGCTTTTTCAGAATTAATTCACATTTTTAATAAGACGCATTGCCTGGGTAATAACTTATTCGCTATATTCCGTAACTGAATGAAGTCATTATTTGTTTCAAAACATTATCGAGGAATAATTGCATTGAATATATTTAAATCTACTAAGCATAATCTGCTGGCCGCTATTACAGTACTAGCCACCTCCTTTACCACAATAGCAAGCGCAACGTCTTTTCCCGCGGAAGTTAATATTGGTCAGCCTTTTCCTGCAATTTTGCAAGATGGCACAACATACTTGGCTACCATTGATGCCGGCTATGACTTTAATAGTATTGAAAAGGTATGCATCACCGGAGAAGTTAATTCAGGTACGGCCACCCATGCAACAATTAATGTGGTAGATGAGTCCAATAACATTTCCAGTAGGGTTGATATCTTTTTACAACGAAAAATACGATCTACAGAGGGAGATCCAGTTCCAGGTTTTGAGCAGTTGGATTTAAATTTTTGTATAACCGATGCAATCGCATCTAATCTGTTAGATGGAGTAAGCGAGTTTAACCTCACTATTAATGGTGGTGATCTTGAGTTTAATAATTTAAAGGTGGCCATTGAGGGTTCGGTTGACGGTGAGCATGCAGACAGTCAAATATACACGACCTCTTTTGGGAATAATCTTTCGTATCCTCTTACCTTAGATAATGGCCAGAGACTTCTATCTGAAACAGACATTGGCTATCAATTTGAAAGCATAGAATCAGTTTGTATCAAGGGCGAAGTTCAAGATGGTACAGCAGGTGCCTTCATCATGAATATTTCCAGTGAAGGTCAAGATACCTTTAATGAAGATTTTTGGAGAATTGTGCTCGTACTCATAGACGATAAAAGCTTTGAAAGCTTTGAAAGCTGTGGAACCAGCGAACTACTTTATAATTTCCTAGATGGCCGCAGCAATATGGCTATCGGTCCTGCGGATGGCTATGTAACACTGTGGGATTTAAAAGTAGAAGATAAAGGCATTCTTAAGAACTCACAAATTAGATTAAGTAAAAATGACAACTCAACTCTATCCGTCCCTGCAACTGGTGGGAAGCTTAAGTACGATATGAGAATCGAAAATTTGGACTCCACTCAGGTATCCAAAATTTATCGTAAATGGAGTGTTCTAAAGTTACCAAACGGCGACATTTACCCTCATAGAAAGGCAAAATATATTGAAGTAAACTACAGCGAGCCATTGGTATTTAATAATAAACGTATAAAAATTCCAGCCTGGTTTGAAGCGGGTGAATACGAGGTTTGGTGGTATCTTGCAGATGCCGAAAACAACGAAAGAATTGTGGATCGCCTTAAGTTTGTAAAAGAAGAGGAATAAACACTCGGATCTATAAGGTACATTTATCTAATGCATAACAATGGTTAATACCTTGTATTATTTATCTAATTAAAACACAAGCTTATCTTTGAGCTTGTGTTTTTAAGATCTTTTAATTTCCTTTAGTAGGCCTTTTATTCTGCTGTTGAATAAAACCTATAGTCTTTACGCAACGGCCCTACTGGCTCACTTTCCAATTTTACCGCCCGTAAATATTCGGTATTTTAATGTCGCCTTCTACGCTTATTGGGGTTAGCAAACCTTGGTAAATTCATCGTTTATTAAATGCTCGGAAATGCAGGCATATCTTTTGCGTTCTCCATCATTGGTGGTGGCTAAAATAAAAATAATTTATTTTATTAGCTCGAGCTTGAGGTGGATTCTAATTCATTTAAATGGCTTAAAAACAGTGTGAAAATCTCAGACTGGGTAGACGTATTCAAACGTGTATGAATATTTTTACGATGCACTTTTACCGTACCTAAGCTGATGCTTAATTGATTGGCAATGGCCTTTGAAGAGTGACCCTGTAAAATTAGGGCGGTAATTTCTTGCTCGCGTTTGGTTAATACGCCATTTGCAAACGTACATAGCGCATGATTCATGGCGCCTGCTTCTGTTTCATATTTTACATATTCTTGCGATTGCGATAGCCAAAACTGGCGCACTAGCGAATTAATAATCGGATACACATCGTTTAAGCGTTTTAGCTCTGCACGGGTGATGGTGCCCAGACGCGTCTTTCGGCCAATGGTAATGGCACATGCCACATCGTTATCTAAATGAATAATGATGTTTATTTCATCGACAAAATCAAAATCTTTATAGCAGGTTTGATAATATTCTGTGGTTTCAAATGAGTCCGGTGCAATATCAGTTAGACGACTGATGTTGGGAATCGTGCCTTGTTCTATTGCCGTACACAGAGGGTCAAGAATGTATTCTTTTTTCAAATAGCTACGCAAGGTCGGGCTGTGTTCAGCTTGATTGGTAGGGTGAAGCACAATGGGTTTAAACGACTTTTTAAACGTGAGCATCAATACGCTATCAAAGTGACATTGGCTGGCAAGAAAATCTTCGAGCGCATTGGGAAAACTGCGCAATCGAATATGATCAATTAATGATGCTAACTGCTTTTGCCAATTAACCTTATGTGGGTCTTGGCTTATAATGGGATTCATGGTGCCTCGGTCAAAAATACACTGTCAAAAAATTGTGCAGCCAAATAGTTTGGCTGCACTTTAATTTGTATTAGCTGACAGTTTTCAAAGTTAAGTTAAAGCATAAAAGGGCTTTATCCACGAGCTCGTCGACTTCATCGCGGCTAATAATCAATGGCGGTGATAACACCATTCGACTGCCCGTTGCACGCATGATTAAACCGTTATCAAAGCAATGATTACGACAGATTAAACCAATGTCCGTATCGTCGCCGAAGAATTCTTTTGGCGCTTTATTTTTTACCAATGCCATGCCCGCAATTAAACCCGTACCAACAATATTCCCCACTAATGGGTGATCGCCTAAGCGCTCGCGCAATGCGTTTTGAAAATAAGGGCCAATATCATTGGCTACGTAATCGATAATGTTTTCTTTTTTCATTAAGCGAATATTTTCAAGCGCAACCGCGGCACTCACTGGGTGACCTGAGTAAGTATAGCCGTGATGAAAATCATCATCGTGTGCCATCAATGCGTTACTGATGCGTCCGCCTACGGCAACGGCGGCAATGGGTAAGTATCCTGATGACAAACCTTTTGCCATCGAAATAATGTCAGGCTTAATGCCGAAGGTATCGCTACCAAACCAGCTACCTGTGCGGCCAAAGCCACAAATCACTTCATCTGCGGCTAATAAAATATCGTACTTGTTACAAATTTTTTGTATTTCAGCCCAATAGTTAGCGGGTGGGACGATAACACCGCCAGCGCCTTGAATTGGCTCGCCAATAAAACAGGCGACGTTATCAGGGCCCACTTCTAAGATGCGATCTTCAAGTGCTTGGGCGCAAGCGAGGCCGAATTCTTCTTCGCTCATGTCACCGCCTTCACCGTACCAATATGGTTGGCGGATGTGTTCAATGCCGGGCACTAACGGCGCGCCTTGTTTATGCATGCCACCCATGCCGCCTAAGCTTGCCCCTGCGAGTGTAGAGCCGTGGTAAGCATTATCTCGAGCGATAATAATGTTGCGATAAGGCTTACCCTTAATCGCCCAATAATGACGAACCAAACGCATAATCGTATCGATAGCCTCAGAGCCTGAATTGGCAAAGAAAATATGATCTAAGTCGTGGGGCGTAACGCTGGCGATTTCTTTGGCGAGTTCGGCGGCGTTTTGGTGGCTTGTTTGAAAAAAGGTGTTGTAGTACGGCAGCTCTTGCATCTGTTTGTAGGCGACATCGGCTAACTCTTTACGGCCATACCCCATGTTGACGCACCACAGGCCCGCCATACCATCGAGCAGTTTTTTGCCTTCGCTGTCCCAAATATATACACCTTCGGCCTTTTCGATAATGCGTGCGCCCTTGGCATTCAGCGCCGTGGTGTTCGAAAAAGGATGTAAATGGTGTTGGGCGTCTATTTGCTGAATATCTTGGGTGTTTAATGATTGCTTTGACATGTTCGCTCCTTATTAAGATCGCCGAATATCAAGTTTAGCTTGTTATTTTTATGTTTCATTTTGTGATCACAAAATGAATATGTCAATAGTATTAGCGATTTGCCCGGTTAAGAAGTGCCGCTTATTAAAAGAGGGTCTAAGCAATAGGGCACATACAACGAATGCATTATGACGCCAGCGGGGCTGACGAGCACCGCGTTAAGTGTTTGCTGGGATGAGCGTAAATGGATGAGTGATTGGCTTAATTGTGACGATTTGACTCATCAATAAAACATTGCAGTGATTCAGGGGTGCTCGCAAAATTAAAGCCTTCTCGAATATCGGCTTTGATGGCTAATTGCAAGGCAAACGCATCACGACTTTCAATGGCGGCCATGGCTTCAGTATGACGATCCACTTGAGTTGACAGCTCTAAGTGGGCACTTGCTAATTTCATGAAGGGGCCAAGCTGCAGCCATAAACTTTCTATCAAAGGAAGCGTGACTTGATGGGGGTTTGCGGTGTATAAGGTGCGATGAAATTCTTGGTTGAGTGCGCTGATCGGTTCATGGTTTCCACTGATCTGGGTGTCATCGATTTGAGCGTCGATTTGCTGTAAAAGCTGCAACCTTGTTTCGTCTATATAAGGTAGTGCGCGCTCCGCTGCATGGCTTTCTAGTGCCATGCGTGCTTGGCATAACTCATTGAATTTCATAGCGGTCATTTTAGGAACAATAACGCGGCGATTA
Organism: Bermanella sp.; assembly: GCA_034111105.1. Classification (GTDB taxonomy): domain Bacteria; phylum Pseudomonadota; class Gammaproteobacteria; order Pseudomonadales; family Oceanobacteraceae; genus Bermanella. Next base: position 20,616 of record JAWUXY010000015.1, read on the forward strand.
CCTTGTATTTCTAATGCGTTTTCAGCGGCGAGTTGGCGCAGGGCCTCTCGGACGGGCATAGGGCTTACGTTAAGCTCCTTAGCGAGTTCGCGGATGGTCAACGCGCGCCCTGGTAGTATCTTTCCGTACATGACGGCATTGCGCAAAGTAGCATATACCCACTGAGTGATAGTTACAGATGCAGTGCGCTCAGCTAAGGTAAATTCTATAGGAGAGTTTTTGTCCATATTGTATTTAGTGGCCCTGATTCGTACGGATCATAATGAGATCGCATTTTGCTGAATAAAGCGTATGTTACTCGGTTGTGGTGCGCCTTTAAATATTTTTGTGATCACAATTTATAAATTATTGTGATCACAAAAATGTTGTAGAAATCAAAAAAGTTAGTAAATTGCAGTTAATCCTGCCTTGCCGCTTGGCGGTTATGATCAAAGAGAAGTGACCATGTCATCTAATAGCGATACCGAGTTTGATTTATTTATTACTGATTTAAATGGCAATTTGCGTGGTAAGCGTATGCCACCTAATGCCAGTAAAAAAATGGCGAAAGAAGGCGTTAAACTACCGCGCTCAGTTGTAGGTATGGACGTTTGGGGTAATGACGTTTGGGAAAACGGTTTAGTATTCGAAACTGGCGACAGTGACGGCGTTTGTATGCCTGTGCATTTAGACCCTATTCCTGTGCCGTGGGCGCAATCACCGCGCAACCAAATTTTAGCCATGATGTTTAACCCTGATGGCTCACCATTCTTGGCCGACCCTCGACAAATACTGACTCACATTACTGAGCGCTTCAAAAAGCTTGGGATAACACCTGTGATGGCGACGGAGCTAGAATTTTACTTAATGGATGCTGAGTCTGAAAAGAGTCAACGTCCGCGCCCGCCAAAAATGTTGGATGGCCATGGTCGTCGTTTAAGTGAAACGGATTGTTATTCCATTGATGAAATGGATAACTTAGAGGCCTTTTTTACAGAAGTGCGCGAGACATGTGAAATTCAAGGTGTACCAGCCGATACGATTATTTCTGAATTAGGGCCTGGGCAATTTGAAATTAATTTAAATCATGTGGCTAATCCAATGTTAGCGGCTGACCAAGCGATTATGTTCAAACGCTTGATCAAAGGCATTTCTCGTAAACATGGTATTAGCGCGTCGTTTATGGCGAAACCTTATGCTGATCAAAGTGGTAATGGTTTCCACGTGCACTTCAGCTTACTAGATGAAGACGGCAACAATATTTTTGATGATGGTACGGATGAAGGTACCGATATTTTAAAACATGCAGTGGCTGGTCTAATACACACGATGGCAGACGGTATGTTGGTATTTGCACCTCACTTAAACTCTTATCGTCGCTTTATGAAAGGTGCGCATGCACCAACGGTTGCGTGTTGGGGTTATGAAAATCGTACGGTAGCAATACGTATTCCAGAAAGCCCATGCATTGCTCGTCGTATTGAGCATCGTGTGTCTGGTGCGGATGCAAACCCATATTTGGTTTTAGCAACGATTCTTGCGGGGGCTTTGTACGGTATTGAAAATAAATTAATGCCACCACAACCTATCGAAGGCGATGCTTATACTGAAACCGAAGCAGAAGATTATAGTGATGCATATGAGCTGCCTAATAAGTGGGATCAAGCAACAGAAATATTTAAAAATTCTGATGTGTTAAACCAATATTTAGGTGAAGAATTTATTCGCGTATTTTCAGCGGCTAAAGAGCAAGAACAACTGCGCTTTGATGATCGAATTTCGGACGTGGAATACGAGTCGTATTTAGGTCTGTTGTAACCCTCGCTGATATTCGCGAGAGGTCAGGTTTAAGTGCACAAAAATAATGCGTGCTTAGACCTGAGTGCTTTTAATCGTGCACAGTTGCTACTTTGGTGTGGCGTATATAGACTGAATACCCAATGAGGGGTATATAGTCTAAACCACCCATTACGTACATTGAAATGAGAAACACGGGATGTGTTTACCGAATTAAAAGTCTCCAAAGAGAGACTTGAAACGTGCAGGTTTTAGTCTGACGGATTCAGCTAAAACTATAAAAATAAAAATAATACCCGTTCTTTTTTATATGTTTATTGAAACATCAAAATTGGGACAAGGTAAGACAATGTGGCCCCACATTACACATTGAAAACTGGAGATAACAACATGAATCCGTTTAAGCTAGGTATTGCAACTGCGTTAACACTTGCACTAGGGCAGACAGCCCTTGCACAAGACAATGTTTTAAATATTTATAATTGGTCGGATTATATTGATCCTACTGATGTCAAAAAATTTGAAAAAGAAACCGGCGTTAAAGTTAACTACGATGTTTATGATTCTAATGAAATGTTAGAAGCAAAATTAATGGCGGGTAACAGCGGTTATGATTTAGTTGTACCAACCGGTGCGTTTCTTGAGCGTCAACTACAAGCGGGCGTTTATGCAAAAATTGATAAAACCAAGCTTAAAAACTATAAAAATATTGATGCTGAATTAGCAAAAAAAACCGCGCGTAGCGACAAAGAAAATGCTCATAACGTCGCTTATGCATGGGGAACCGTTGGCTTAGGTTACAACCTAGACATGCTACAATCTCGTTTAGGCAAAGACATGCCGTTTGACACGCTGGATTTGATTTTCAAACCTGAGCTCAGCGCTAAACTGAAGGGCTGTGGTATTGCGTTATTGGATGCGCCAGCGGATATGCTTTCGGTTGCAATGAACTACTTAGGTTTAGATCCTAATTCAGAAAAAAAAGCCGACCTAAAAAAAGCAACGCAGTTGCTTAAAGATAATCGTCAAAACTATAAATATTTTCATTCAAGCCAGTATATCTCCGATTTAGCCAATGGCGATGTGTGCTTAGCACTGGGTTATAATGGTGATATTTTACAGTCGCAAAGCCGAGCAGAAGAAGCTGGTCAAGGTGTTAAAGTCGGCTACTCAATTCCCAAAGAAGGTACACAGGTATGGTTTGATTTGATGGCTATTCCTGCTGATGCGCCTAATAAAGAAAACGCATACAAGTTTATTGATTTTGTTTTACGTGGTGAAACCGCTGCGAATATTGCGAACTATGTTTATTACGCTGTACCAAACACAGCGGCAACGCCATTTATAGAAAAAGCCGTACTTGATAACCCGGGTATTTATCCAACTGATGCTGTTAAAGCAAAGTTGTTCCCGCAGTTAGCACATACAGCGAAGTTTGATCGTCTTTTATCTCGCGCATGGACCGGTATTAAAACCGGGCGTTAATAAGTAGAGCCTGCTGCAAGGCAGGCAACTTAATTTGAAATGGCCTGTGGCCATAAGCGGAATACTGGCGGTAAACCATGAATGTATCTGAACTAAAATCAACCATAACCGGTGTGGCGAATCCTGTGAATACTGAACTACCTCTATGGAAACAACCGGATGCGGCCCCTTTTGTGCGCATCGAAAATATCACCAAGAAATTTGATGACTTTACAGCGGTCGATAATGTCTCGCTAAATATTTATAAAAAAGAATTGTTTTGTTTACTGGGCGGATCAGGCTCTGGTAAAAGCACATTGCTACGCATGCTAGCCGGTTTTGAAAGTCCAACCAGTGGACGTATTATTATTGACGGCGTTGATATGGAAGGCATTCAGCCTTGGAATCGCCCAGTTAATATGATGTTTCAATCGTATGCGCTTTTCCCTCATTTAAGCGTTGCAGACAATATTGCGTTTGGTTTAAAACGTGAAGGTGCTAACAAACACGATGTTAAAAAACGTGTTGCTGAAATGTTAGATATGGTTCAGCTAGGGCATTTAGGTAAACGTAAGCCTCATCAGCTTTCAGGTGGTCAGCGCCAACGTGTTGCATTAGCCCGTTCGTTAGTGAAACGCCCTAAATTATTATTACTTGATGAACCACTCGGAGCGTTGGATAAAAAACTGCGCGAAGAAACCCAGTTTGAAATCATGAATCTGCAAGAAGACCTTGGTGTGACATTTGTTGTGGTAACCCATGACCAAGAAGAGGCCATGACACTTGCCACCCGTATTGGCGTGATGAATCAAGGTTTAATTGTACAAACGGATGCGCCTCATGATGTGTATGAATACCCGAATAGTCGATTTGTGGCTGAATTTGTAGGCTCGGTTAACTTACTTGAAGGCTTCATCACTGAAGACAATATTGACAGTGTGCGAATCAAATCAACAGAAGCCGATTGCGAATTTTTTGTGCCCCATGGGATTAGCTGTGCACCTCAACAGCGAGTACATGTAGCGTTACGTCCTGAAAAAATTAAAATGACGCGCATTAAGCCAACGCAAGAAGAAAACCTAATGAAAGGCGAGATCATTGAAATTGCCTATATGGGAAGTTTGTCAGTATATCGAGTGAATTTGCAAAGCGGTAAAGAAATTCGCGTGACCCAGCCAAACTTTGCACGTGATATGGGTGAACGTTTCACTTGGAACGAACAAGTCTTCTTGTCTTGGGATGTAGACAGTAGCGTGGTACTGACATCATGAGTTCATTTTCTGGAAACGTGTGGCTTTCTGGATTCTCAAGTTGGAAAGCGCGCTTAAATATATTTTCTAAAATAAATTGGGGTCGCTTGAGTGTGATCTCGGTTCCTTACCTTTGGCTGGCTGTGTTTTTCTTTGTGCCGTTCTTAGTGGTGTTTAAAATATCGCTATCTGAGTCGGCCATTGCGATTCCACCGTACACTGACCTTTTAGACTTTAATGTTGAAGAAGCCTACGTCAGCATGAAGTTAAATCTTGGTAATTATCTTTATCTCTGGGAAGACAGTTTTTATCTTGATGCTTACTTAAGCTCGATAAAGATAGCCGCAATTTCAACATTTTTTACATTGTTAGTTGGCTTTCCTATTGCGTACTTGATAGCAAGAAGTGATGAAAAAATTCGCGGTATATTATTAGCATTGGTTATTTTACCCTTTTGGACTTCGTTTCTGTTACGGGTTTATGCTTGGGTGGGCTTATTAAAAAACCAAGGCTTAATCAATGAAGTATTGTTGTCATTTGGGATTATTAACGAGCCACTAACAATGCTACAAACGGATTTTGCGGTTTACATTGGCATTGTGTACACCTACCTGCCGTTTATGATTTTACCCTTATATTCAGCCCTTGAAAAAATGGATATCTCATTATTAGAAGCCGCCGAAGATTTAGGTGCGCGTCCGATTCAAAGCTTTTTTATGATCACCATACCGTTAGCTATGCCAGGTATTATAGCCGGTTGTATGTTGGTATTTATTCCAGCGGTTGGCGAATACGTGATACCTGCTTTGTTAGGTGGCTCTGACACTCTAATGATTGGACGTGTGTTATGGGATGAGTTTTCATTAAATCGTGATTGGCCAATGGCATCAGCGGTTGCGACCGTTATGCTTGTATTCTTGGTATTACCAATCATGTTAATACGTAATAAGTCTGGTAAAGAGGAGGCCATGTAATGAAAAGACGTTCTATATTCTTAAACTCAACGGCGGCCTTTGGATTTATATTCTTATATGCGCCTATTATTTCGCTGATCATTTACAGCTTTAACGAATCCAAACTGGTAACGGTTTGGGGTGGCTGGTCTATTAAGTGGTATAGCGAGCTATTTAAAAATGATCAGATCATGGATGCAGCATTTTTAAGTTTAAAAATTGCATTTATCAGTGCGACCCTTGCGGTCGTGTTGGGTACCATGGCAGGTTTTGCATTATCACGCATGGGTCGTTTTCGCGGTAAATTATTATTCTCCGGTTGGGTCAGTGCACCACTGGTGATGCCAGAAGTGATTACCGGCTTATCGTTACTGCTCTTATTTGTGGCAATGGAAAGTGCGTTTGGCTGGCCTGCTGGCCGTGGTGAAATGACGGTGATCATTGCCCATACTACGTTTTGTTTAGCGTATGTGGCGGTCATTGTGCAGTCACGCTTGGTGGTATTAGATGACACGCTAGAAGAAGCGGCAATGGATTTAGGCGCTAAGCCTTCTTCGTTATTTTTCTTAGTAACATTGCCACTGATTTCCCCTGCGATTATTGCTGGTTGGTTATTGTCATTTACGTTATCGCTTGATGATTTAGTGATTGCCAGTTTTGTATCGGGCCCAGGTGATAGCACATTACCAATGGTAATTTTCTCTAAGGTACGCTTAGGCGTTACACCAGAAGTGAATGCGTTGGCCACCTTGATGATTGCCATTGTTGCTATTGGTGTCATCTTTGCAATGTTGTATATGCGTAAACAAAACAAAATGTTGGCGGCAGCCCAAGAGGGCTAGTCATAATTAATACAAGGTGTTGCCAGCAACACCTTAAAGTCAGTAGGTTAAAAAATGAAAATTGGTATTTTAGCCACAGGTATTACGCCAGATGAATTAATTCATCAGTTTGGCTCTTATTCAAATATGTTTATGGATCTGTTTTCAAAAAACGGCTATGAGTTTGAATACGAAGTTTATGATGTACGTGATGATGTGTTTCCTCAATCAGAAACGGAGTGTGATGCCTGGTTGATCACAGGATCAAAATTTAACGTATATCAAAACCTTGAATGGATGCAAAAACTAAAAGCATTTATTTTAGAGGTGCATGCCAGTAAAAAGCCAATGGTTGGTATTTGTTTTGGCCATCAAATAATTGCAGAAGCATTTGGTGGTAAGGTTGATAAATACTCTGGTGGCTGGGGCGTAGGTTTACACGCCTATAAATTATCGGGTGACCATGACTTTATTACAGATGACTCTAATGACTTTATCATAAATGCTATGCATCAAGATCAGGTGTTGGTTAAACCAGAAAACGCAGTGGTGTTTGCTGAGTCTGATTTCTGTGAATATGGGGGCCTTGTTTATGATGATCGTATTCTTACTTTTCAAGCGCACCCTGAGTTTACGCTGGACTATGAAGATGCGTTAGTTGAAGCGCGTAAAGGCCCTGTGGTGCCAATTGATGTTGCCGAAGAAGGGCTTAAAACCTTACGAGAGGCTGGTGCTAAAACGGAATCAGATAAAATTGCTCACTGGATGGCTGATTTTATTAAGGCGCGCGTTTAATCCGATAGTCATTCGTTTTATATGGGTCAGTGTTATGCCTAATGGTGGCCCATTTTTTTATTAAATAGAAAAGCCGATGCAGTGGTCTGCTTCGGCTTTTTTTGTGGTGTGAATAATCGAGGGGGAGCGATATGAAAATTGGTATTTTAGTAACAGGCCATATTGATGAACCCCATAAAAGTAACCATGTAGGTTATGCACACATGTTTCAGCAGTTATTCAAAAAAGCAGATGTTACGTTTGAATACGCTGTTTTTAATGTGATTGATGATCAATGGCCAGAAACCATCGATAGTTGTGATAGCTGGTTAATTACTGGCTCGGCAAGTGGTGTATACGATAATACAGCGTGGATGCAGAAATTAAAGCGGTGGATTACCCATGCTCACGAGCAGGGTGTTCCTATGGTCGGTATTTGTTTTGGCCATCAAATTATTGCAGAAGCTTTTGCGGGTGTCGTCGAAAAGTATTCAGGCGGTTGGAGTCTTGGGCCGCAAGTGTATCAGCTCAATAACTTTGAATTAGACGGTAAAATCGAGATTCAGTTAAATGCCGTACATCAAGATCAAGTGATCGAGAAGCCGGAAAACGCGAGGTGTATAGCGAGTTCTTCATTTTGTGAAAATGCCATATTAATGTACGGGGATTCAATTTTAACCATACAGGCACATCCTGAATTTACCTGTGAATATGAAAAAACATTATTAGAGTTTCATAAAGGTAAAAACATTGCGCTTGAGCCCTCACAAAAGGCATTACATAAAATGAATGATCAGATCATATCAATGGATGATCTAACCATTGCACGTTGGATGGCTCGTGTACTTTTACAAACACAAAACCCAAGATGAGAACGTGCTTACACTTGCCAAAAGCGTAAGCTAAAAAATAATGCCATGCTTAATATGGTGGTTAGCAATGTATTGCGAGTGGTAACGGCCAGCACTGTTGCCACAATAGCGCACAGTAAGTAATGATTGTCCCAGCTAATATTTAAAGAGTGTTCACTTACAAATACAATCGGTGCCCAAATGGCAGTAAGCACAGCCGGTGCCGAATAACTTAGAAACTTTAAGGTTGCCGAATTTAATGTGATAGGCAAACGAGGCTCTAAAAAACTATAACGACTAAAAAAGATAATGCTTGCCATGAGTAAAATGGTCAGTGTGATCATTTATCTTCCCCCATTGCCTTTGCATATAAGGTACCTACCGTCATACCAAAGAGTGCTGCGATTAATAACCCTGATGGGATTTGAAATAATTCGCACACTACAGAGGTGACTAAACTGACTAATACACACATTAAAATAGACGGTTTATTAATCTGCGGTGTCACAATGGCGATGAACGTGGCAGCAATGGCAAAATCTAATCCCCAGCTATCAAGATCAGGAATCGTATTGCCGACTAAAATACCCGCTGCTGTGGCGATATTCCAAACTAAATAAAAACTTAATCCAGCCCCTAATGCATACCAGCGATCAAAATTGTGTGGTGTTTCTTTCGATGACTTTGATTTAGCGGTAATGGCAAACAATTCATCAGTGAGTAAAAAGCCTAAAATCAATCGCCATTTTAATGGCAACGGACTAATGTTTGGGCGCATGGCCATAGAATACAAAAAGTGTCGAGAGGTAATGAGCAGTGTGGTGATTAAAATACTGCCCAGTCCGAGGCCAGCTTTGATCATGCCAACGGCCACTAGTTGAGCGGCACCAGCAAATACAATGGCTGACATTGCTTGGCTTTCAAATGGGTTTAAACCGGCATCTAATGCAAGTGAGCCCGCTAATATACCCCAAGGAATAACGGCAATACTTAATGGCATGACAGCTAATGCGCCTTTGAGCCATCGTTGAGAAGGTGAATGTGTTTCTGAGGAAGACATAAATAAACTAATAAAAGAGTAAGGGCGAAATTATACGTTATATTAAAACTATTTTGTGCAGTGCAATTGAAGTATTTACATCATGGCAGCGACTGCTGCCATGATAGTTATGGGTTAATCAATAAGCGCCGTCGCTGTAAATTAACTCATAGCTGTGGCTGTAAATTTCAAGAATATTACCAAATGGATCTTCCATATAAATCATGCGATAAGGTTTTTCACCTGGGTAATAATAACGTGGCGCTTTCATTCGCTTTTTACCACCAGCGGCGACAATTCGTTCAGCAAGTTCTTCAACATTGGGGTCTTGTACACAAAAGTGAAAGACACCCGTTTTCCAATATTCAAAATTATCTTCTGGATTTTTCTGGTTTTTAAATTGGAATAATTCAACACCAATTCGATCCCCTGTGGATAAATGCGCAATGCGGAAGCTTTCCCACCCTGCACCAAATACATCGGTACACATTTCACCGATGGCACTGTCATCTTCAGTAATCTCGGTGGGTTCCATGATGCGATACCAACCTAGCACTTCAGTGTAAAACTTAACGGCGGCCTCCAAATCAGGGACAGAGATACCGATATGGGAAAAGTTGCGGGGGTAAACATTGTTCATCTTTATGCCTCTTTGTTGGTTAAGGTTGAATAAAGAATACACAAGGTCAATAATTACTTAAAATTATCAAAATTCATAATTATGAGTATATTTTGTAATGATAAATCCAGTATGGCTACGCAGCTTTTGCACGCTAGTGGAAGTGGGGCATTTCACCCGCACCGCAGCGCAGCTGAACATGACACAATCAGGTGTGAGCCAGCATATTCACAAGTTAGAAGAGCAGCTGGGGCAGCTCTTGTTAGCAAGGGAGGGTAAGCAATTTACGCTCACAGAGGCGGGTGAGCGTTTATATGACGAAGCACGCCATATTGTTATGTCACTTTCCAATTTAAAGCAGCAGATTGCCTTGGATCCTACCCATGAGGGGCTCGTTCGGTTGATGTCCCCTGGCAGTGTTGGCTTGAAGTTGTATCCACAGCTTATTGCCTTACAGAAAAAGCATCCAAAATTAGTAATGGATTATCGCTTTGCACCCAATGCCAGTATCGAAAAGGCCATAATGAATAATGAGATTGACCTTGGTTTTATGACTCGAATATCTAATATCGGTGATATAACTTGTGAAGCCGTGGCAAAAGAGCCGCTGTTGCTAGTCACCCCTAAATCGGTTGTGAATCCCACGTGGTCACAGTTACAAAACTTGGGCTTTATTGATCATCCCGATGGCGTGCATCATGCGCAATTATTATTAGGTGAGAATTTCTCAGAGTTTCAACACAGCGATATGTTTAATAAAACGGGTTTTTCAAATCAAATCCACTTAATACTAGAGCCTGTCAGTTTAGGCCTGGGTTTTACTGTGTTGCCCGCTTATGCGGTAGAGGCGTTTAAACAGACTGAATTGATTAAGGTACACAGGTTAACGATACCCGTTTCTGAGACGCTATACCTTGCACGTTTACGTAATAAACGTTCACCTAAAAGAATAGAAACCGTAATCGATGAAGCAAAACAATATTTAAATGGATAAAAAATTGATACTTAAAAACGTAATGATTAAAGGTGAGAGAGAATGCAGGATTGGGAATGGTTTAGCGTGTATTTTTTAACAACATGTTGAAAGCGCTTGTTATGTAACAAGCGCCTTTAGGTTTAATATTATAATGCAGATGCTGTGTTGTTTAAACTTTCGTTTTTAGCTGCCACTTTATTGATGATGACTAACAGTTTATTGATGTTGTTTTCATCAAAAACCATATAAGCAGTACCCGTTTTTAAAGAGATAAAACGCTTGCCTTCGGTAAAGAAAACATCAACAGAATAACCTTTCTGAATATCAGCAAAATTTGGTAATGTGATACCTGTTGGCGTTGTTTGGGTCATGCTTACTTGTATGTCACTTTGCAACTGAGTGATATTTTTAGGGAAGATGTTAATGCTATCCTCACCTTGATCAAGGCTCAGGCCAAACTTTTCTTTTTCTTCGCTGTTATTCAAGTTAGTTTCATATACTTGAACGTAGGATAGGCCGACTATTTTTGAGTCTTTAAAATTAACGGTCGCAACGTCTGTATTGAACTGTTCTCCTTTGGTGATAGTAATACAGCCAGCCAGTTGAAGGCACAATACAGCCACTATAATTCGTAACATTTTACTTCCTTAATTAAAATACAGAGTCAAGTTAAGGCGCAGAGATGGAATGACTTGATTAGTGACTTCCTGTCAATGAACGTTAATTGAATCCAAATTATTACATAAACTATGATTTAGGTCGTAAATAAATGTATCGAAAAGACTGTTTTATATAAATAAGCACAAGTATTACTTTAAGATTAAAAGGATTGCTTAAAAATAAAGACATGCTCGTTTATTTTTTAATCATCGATGTATATTTTATGCACTCTTCGGGTAATGCCGGTGAATAATGTATAGGGAATCGTATCAGCAAAGGGAGCGATCTCTGCGGCAGGTAAGTTCTCCCCCCATAACTCTACCTTCGATCCTATTTTTGCATCTTTTATGTGTGTTAAATCCACCGTAAGCATATCCATAGAAACACGACCAATAATGGTGGTACGTTGGCCGTTTACAATAACGGGTGTGCCATCTTTGGCATGACGTGGGTATCCGTCAGCGTAACCCATTGCGACGGTGCCAACTTTAGTAGGTGTCTTGCATGTGTATCGATGGCTGTAACCCACACCGTCTCCGGCAGTCGTTTCTCGTATGGCGATCACTTCAGAGGTTAATGTCATAACTGCTTTTAGTTGGTCGGCTAATGGGTGTGAATGTTCAAATGGTGTTGCGCCATATAGCATAATACCGGGGCGCTGAAACGCATGGCGTGCACTGCTATGACCTAATGTCGCAGCACTGTTCGCAAGGCTTATGGGGGCATCAATACCTGCAGACGCAGACTCAAAACATTGAATCTGTTGCGCGGTTAATTCACTGGTTAAATCATCTGCGCTTGCAAAGTGACTCATTAACACCACAGAGTTTACATTCTTTAGTGATTTTAAGGTTTCATAAGCGTGACGATAATCCTTGGGCATAACACCTAACCGATTCATACCGCTGTCCATTTTCAGCCAAATGTTAAGAGGTTTGGTTAAGGTCGCTTGAGCAATGGTTTCAATTTGCTCAAGACTGTGCACGGCACACCAAAAATCATTATCGCTAATAACGGGTAATTCGTCAGAGGTAAAAAACCCTTCTAATAATAAGATGGGTTTTTTAATGCCTGCACTTCTTAATTCGAGAGCTTCTTCGATGCAAGCAACCCCAAACGCATCGGCTTCATTTTCAAGTGCGAAGGCTAATTTTACGGCGCCATGGCCATAACCATCGGCTTTAATAATGGCGACAGCGCGTTGTGCAGGCGCAATGGATTTTGCCAGACGATAATTATCGCGAAACGCGTTTAGATTAATGGTGGCGGTGGCGGCTCTACCCATAGAACTTCTCTCGTATTCTTTTTAATAAAAGTGTTTTGGCAGCACTAATAAATTTCATAATGTTAAGCGTAATAACGCTCGATGGATAAACCTTCTGGATCAATGTCAGGCGTTTTTTGATTAATAATATCGCTGACAAATTTTGCAGAACCCAGTGACATGGTCCAGCCCAATGTACCGTGACCAGTATTAAGGTATAAATTAGAGTAAGTTGTGCCGCCAAGCACAGGGGTGCTGTCTGGTGTCATAGGGCGAAGGCCCGTCCAAAATTCAGCTTTGCTTACATCAGTGGCACCGGGAAACATATCTTGAATCACAAAGTCCACACTGGCACGACGTTTAGTGGGGCATTCTAAATTGTACGATGCGATCTCGGCAGTACCGCCCACGCGAATGCGATCTTTAAAACGAGTAACCGCGACCTTGTATGTTTCATCCATTATGGTGGATTGTGGCGCGCGGCTTTCGTCCTCAATGGGCAGTGTGAGCGAATACCCTTTTATCGGGTAGATAGGCACATCAATACCAACGGTTTTTAATACCTGTGGTGAGTAGCTACCCAGAGCGCACAAAAATGCGTCCGCCATCACGACCCCCGCATCAGTTGTTACACTGGTAATTTTTCCACCGGCGGCATTTAAGCGTTCAATGCGGGTGTCCATCATAAAATTCACGCCCAGTTTTTTACATTCTTCCGCAAGCGCGGTGGTGAATTTAAAACAGTCACCGGTTTCATCGCCGGGTAATCTTAAACCGCCAACAAATTTTTCTTTTACATGGGCCAGTGCGGGTTCGTATTCAATGCAGCCATTCATGTCGAGTGCTTGGTGTTTAATGCCTAAATCTTGTAATACCTTAATGTCTTTTTGCAACGCATCAACCTGCTTTTGCTTACGAAACAGCTGTAATGTTCCGCGTTGGCGGGCGTCATAATCTAGGTTTAATTCTTTGCGGATATCCACAAAGCAATCGCGGCTGTATTCTGCAATGCGCAACATACGGGCTTTGTTGGTTTGATAAGAGCGGGTATTGCAGTTGGCCAACATCTTAGTCATCCAAGAAAGGGTGTAACCGTCGAGCTCTTTAAGGTTAATCATGAAGGGTGCTAAGTCTTGCAGCATCCAGCCAATGGCTTTGATGGGGACACCAGGTGCCGCCCATGGTGAGCTATAACCAGGTGAAATCATGCCCGCGTTGCCATGGCTGGTCTCTTGCGCCACGTTGCTTTGGCGGTCAATTACGGTGACTTGATGCCCTGATTTCGCTAAATACCAAGCGCTGGCTACGCCTAATACACCGCCACCTAATATCGTAATGTGCATGATCGCCTCGAGAAACCGTATTATTGTTAGTATTGATAACGGCTAGTTTAGGTGAAAAATATGAGAATAATGCTTTGATTTTTATCTAATAAAAGGATAAAACACTCCATATGTAATTTTATGCAGTGAAAAAGGTTGCCAATGAAGAACTTGAAAAAAAGAGAATTAGACCGGCTAGATATGAATATTTTGCGGGCACTGCAAAATGATGCTCGTATAAGTTATGTGGATTTGGCTGAAAAGGTGGGCCTAAGCTCGACCCCTTGTATTGAGCGAGTGAAGCGCTTAGAAAAAGATGGTTACATTGAAGGCTATTACACCCGCTTAAACCCAGAAGCACTGGGCTTTAGTATGCTGGTTTTTGTGGAGATATCTTTGTCATATCAATCACCAGATGCTTTTTTAGCATTTAATCAGGCGGTAAAAAAACTGCCCTATATTTTAGAGTGCCATTTGGTATCGGGTGATGCTGATTACCTAATAAAAGCCCGTATTGATGGCATGTCTGAGTATCGGGCGCTATTGGGCGATATGCTACTCACTTTGCCAGGGGTGAAGCATTCTAAGAGTTATATCGTGATGGAAGAGGTCAAAGAAACACAGTCGTTACCACTCGAATTTAGACAAAAAAAATCTTAAAGTAAAAACAGTCTTGCAAAATAAACGCATGGGTTTATGATAAAAAGTATGAAAACATTGATGACTACGATTAAAAGCAACTTAAACTCCCGCATGGTAAGCCTTGCGAGTGTTTCAGCGTGCGTGCAAAAAGTAGTAACCTTAATGGCGTCTTATTGGTATTCGGTTGTGTTTTATTTTGGCTATTTTAGCCAAATGCCGAATCGCCATTGAGATATAACTAAATAATTGGCAGTTCGGCTCAATCAGCCGACTGCCTAAAAACCCCGATTAGCAGTCAGCTGATCGGGGTTTTTTTTTAGCGGTCATTTGATCGACACATAAATCAAATACAAATAGGGGAAAACTTAAAAAATGAAAGGAAAACAATATGCAATCGGCTCAAGCCTCAGCGCTCAAGACACAAAACATTAGCTTAAACGAATCAAATGTTTCGACACGGGCACTGCCATCCCCAAACGTGCTAAAGCAAAATTTAGGGTTAAGTGAGGCACTGCGTTCTCAAGTTGAGGATCACAGGCAACAGTTGCGAGATATTTTAGACGGTAAAGACGATCGACTACTCGTGATAACCGGTCCTTGTTCGTTGCACGATGAAATTGCCGCATTGGATTATGCGCGTCGCTTAAAGCATTTAAGTGATCAAGTCAGCGATAAAATGCTCATTGTTATGCGTGCTTACGTTGAAAAACCCCGCACCACCACAGGTTGGAAAGGCTTAGCCTATGACCCTGATCGTGATGGTAAAGGCAATATTGAACAAGGTTTACGCCGTTCACGTGCACTCATGCTAAAACTCGTCGAGCAAGGCTTGCCATTGGCAACAGAAGCGTTAAACCCAATGACAATGATGTACTTAGACGATGTCATCACATGGACAGCTATTGGTGCACGTACAGCCGAATCACAAGTACATCGTGAAATGATAAGCCATTTAACCATGCCCGTAGGCATTAAAAACGGTACGGACGGCTCCGTTGATACAGCGGTTAACGCCATGATATCGGCCAGTCGAGAGCATCATTGCTTAGGTATGGATGCCCACGGAAATATTGCCATGCTCGATACACCAGGGAACCCAGATACCCATGTTGTATTACGTGGCGGGCGCAACATCACAAATTACGATGAAGCGAGCATTGCAAAGACGCTCACTCAATTGCAAAAAGCAAAAGCGGGTAACTCATTGCATGCAAAAGTAATTGTTGATTGTTCACATGATAATTCACAAAAAAATCATGATAAGCAATTGCAAATTGCACAAGAGGTCGTGCAACAAATCCTTAACGGCAATAAAAATATCAGTGGCATCATGTTAGAAAGCTTCATTGAAGCGGGTAAACAATCCATGGAAGGTTGTGAACATGATGGCTGTTTAAAATACGGCATGTCGATAACCGATGCGTGTATTAGTTGGGAGCAAACCCAAACCTTAATTGACCAGTTAAGTGATATGTTAGATTAGTGAGTGCTTTAATCTACTTTATATTAGCATCTGTTTTATCGCTGAGTGCCTAAATAATTTTATATGGCTGTTATGACTTTGCAGTTTAGGGTAGTAGGGTTTTCGATTTTTTGTGTAGATTTAAATAGTGAAAACCTAGTCTCTGTCTTTGTGCATAAGTAAACGGATGATGCAGTTTACTTGTTCTTGTTTTAGTAAAATGAAATCACCGTTAAAAGGTAAAAAATGGAAACCCAGCGATTGATCTTAAGGCAATGGAAAGAGAGCGACTTGCCAATTTACGCATTTATGAATGCGAGCCCTGACGTGATGCGTTACTTTCCATCGGTTTTAACAGAAAACCAAAGCAATGCTCAAGCGCAAAGAGGTCAGTTAGCAATCGATAAGCAAGGCTGGGGGTTTTGGGCGGTAGAAATTAAGGCCTCAGGCCAATTTATCGGGTTTGTAGGGCTGAATAACATAGTTGAAGAGAGTGGGTTCCCTAATGCACCATTTGTCGAAATTGGCTGGCGATTGAGCAATGATCACTGGGGGAAAGGCTATGCAACCGAGGCGGCAAAAGAGTCGTTAAAATATGCGTTTGATTGCCTGCAATTACAGAAAGTTTGTGCGTTTACAGCTATACAAAACCTTCCTTCAAGGCGCGTAATGGAAAAACTAGGTATGCATGATAATAAACAAACATTTTA
>JAWUXY010000016.1:0-12887 GCA_034111105.1 Bermanella sp.
TCCCATAAGCATTCTCCGCTTTATCTAGGGACTGATCGCTGTGTAAAGTCATACGGTTCTGTAATTCAGAGCTTTTTATCATTCAAAAAATGATTGGCCCAACAAGCTGCAATTTTGATTGCATAGGTAAGCACTATCAGCACGTAACAACTTTACGCTTTGATATATAAATCGATCTTATTTTTTTCTTTCTAAATGAAGTCGATAATCTTCATGCCATTCTTTTGGAAGACGCTTGTATACATGATCAGGATCACTTGATAGCTTCTCGTATTCAGCGGCTATTAATGCCTCTTGCATGCGTAAGTCACCGGTCAAAATACCATTTGCGTATAACGTCCCTGATGCAGACAACGATGCTTTGCGCTCGCTCAATACAAGGTGATAAACTTTTCCATCATAATTTTCACGATTTACACTGCTGACGTTTGCAATACCACTTTTGACCTTAATTTTATCTCCTACAACAACGTCCATTGCCACCTTTGCACCATTAACTAATACAATAGCGTGAGTCTGTGTCACCAATAAATCATGGCCACCATCTGTTTTAATCCGAACCATCGGTTTGGCTTCAATCCCTTTACTGGTTCCCAATACGGTGAGAGCAGTGCCATCGGCTCCTCGAACTAATTCAGTTTTATCTGCGGTAAAGTCTTCTACTTTTTTTAAGCTACCATCAGCCATTAAGATGTCAGCCCCTTCGGCAAAACACCCTTGCTGAATTTCAATAGGAGGCACAATATATATTCCATCCTGCCCTATTTGATTGCGATCGCTTGTGAAACGAAAGCCACCAATCGGTGGGGCACCGCTACCGCTTCCCTGTAGAGCAACGCCATCAACGGAAACATTTAATAATGTTGTTGTGCTGTTATAGTATTCAAGACAACTATTAGGATCAGGGAATGAAGCTGCCGCGTAATTCCAATTTAAGGTTTGATCACTCACGGTCCAAATAGTTGAATCAAGAGGCTGCGCTTCTTGGAAAACCAAATAACAACCGCCCCCCTGGGATGGATTTTGCAACGTTATCGTTACAATACCAACAGGAGGACTCACAACCTCATTTGCAAATGTGGCACTTCCCTCTAAAGGAAAAATAAAGTTTGTTGGATGATTAGGCGTCTGATTATAATAATCACACTCACCCTGACCACCTCGGGAATAACAAACCTTAATAGCTGTCGCATTATTTGGATTTGTATTGGTACAACTTGTTTCATATTCTCCAACAACACAGTTGTTTGCGTTATCACGCACGCAATAATTAGGTTTTGTCATACAGGCAGTAGTAGGGTCAACGCTATCTTCAGAATAAAAATAACTGACAATCGGTGGCGTACCTGGTGCACTGCCCTTTGGCACGTATGCAAAAGTAGCCTGTGCTTTAGTCGTTGAATTTGTCGTTCCCGTAGGCACTGCACCATTAACCGGTACATTAAAGTTAACCCCAGCGGCATGCTGCGAATCTTGATTCGTCGCATACACATGGCCCGTTTCAGTAAGATAAAGTTCCATCACTACCGTACTGGTATCTGTTCCCCCATTTGCTGAGGATAGACCGTTAGCATCAAACGTATTCGGTGATGAAGCGGTTAAATTCATCGAATTAATGTAATTAAGGGTTTGTGGTGTACCTAATGTTTCATTAACAGCCAACACAGGATGACTAGGTTCATCTGTCTTCATCTTGTTCGCTTTTGCTAATAGACTCATAAGATGAGGGTGAGTATCAGCGGTTATTCCACTGCGCTTAAACGTATTGATTACATGGCGATATTGTTGAGGATGAGTCATATCTAATTGGTAAGGCGCGGACGGTTTTGCATGTTTTTGCAGATACGCTATGTCTGCTTTTTCTTCTTGTGTAAAAGGCCTGCCTCCATTTTTTGGGACGCTCGTTACTTGTTGAGATGATCCTGCACTGGATTTAAGTGTGAGCTCATCCGCTGAATCACCACTCGAGCAGGCACTAATCGTTATTAAAAGGCCACATAAAAACAGAACTGTGCGCATAAGGGTTCCTTGTTTGTCATTTTCGTATATTGATAAAGTTCATTTTTGATGTGTACTCAAAGAGCAACCAAACACATCCATTTACAATTCAGTACACGCTATTGCGTACGAGAGGAAAGAAAAAACCTTAAGCATAAAATCACAAGTCGAAGGGACATGACTACTGAGGAAGCAACACTTAGATGCAGGAACGATTTGCACACTAGCAGAGATTCATACACCAAAGAAAGCACTTATAACAATGCTTAAGCTATCTAGTTCTTTGGTATTAATTTCATAGAAATACTAAAATGGAGGAAAGAGAGGACGCTATGAGAAAACCTAGCGTTATAAGTGCTTATTTTATATGTATTAAATAAAATCTCATGAAATAAAAAGGCCAGCATTGCTGGCCTTTTTATACGATTTGAAAAGCTCAATTAAGCTTCTTCACTCACTTCTGGCTCTTCAGTTTTTTTACTTGCTTTAGGCTTCGCTTCTTTATCGTCTGGTTTTTTAGTATCTGCCACGACTAATAATTGAGAGCGAATCTGGGCTTCAATTTCTTCTTGGATTGCTGGATTTTCTTGAAGATAAACACAAGCATTTGCTTTACCTTGGCCAATCTTATCGCCTTTATATGCATACCAAGCACCGGCCTTATCAACCAAGCCAAGTTTAACACCCAGATCAATAATTTCTGCACCACGGTTAATACCTTGGTTATACATGATTTGGAATTCAGCTTGTTTAAACGGCGGTGCCACTTTATTTTTAACCACTTTCACACGTGTTTCATTACCGGTCACTTCATCGCCATTTTTTACCGAGCCTGTACGGCGAATGTCTAAACGAACAGAGGAGTAGAATTTAAGTGCATTACCACCGGTTGTGGTTTCAGGGTTACCGAACATCACACCAATTTTCATACGAATTTGGTTAATGAAGATAACCATGCAATTAGCATTTTTAACATTGGCAGTTAATTTACGAAGCGCTTGTGACATTAAACGTGCTTGTAAACCTACGTGGTGGTCACCCATGTCGCCTTCAATTTCGGCTCTTGGGGTTAATGCCGCAACCGAATCCACTACGATCATATCAACAGCACCAGAACGTACTAAGCTATCAACAATCTCTAGTCCTTGTTCGCCAGTATCTGGCTGAGAAACAAGTAGGCTATCTAAATCGATGCCTAGTTTTTCTGCATATAGCGGATCGAGCGCATGCTCTGCATCAACGATAGCGACTGTTTTACCCTGTTTTTGTGCCTGTGCCATGGTAGAAAGACACATGGTCGTCTTACCAGAAGATTCAGGTCCATAGATCTCAACAATACGGCCGTATGGTAAACCGCCTATGCCTAACGCAAAGTCTAAAGAAAGAGACCCCGTCGAAACTGCAGGAATAGCTTCACGTGGTTGATCACCCATTTTCATTATGGCGCCTTTACCGAACTGCCGTTCAATTTGGCTAAGGGCGGCGTCTAGGGCTTTTTGGCGATTTTGATCCATGTTTTTCTTCACCTTATTATCGTTATCCGTTTTAGGTCTGCGAGGCAGAATTTTAAATTACTGTAAATATAACCAGTATTTAAACACATGGATTAATTTTCGCAAGAATTAATTTAGAACGATTTAGCATAGAAAGATTTGTATGTTTTTCACTCATCAGTAAACTAAATTCATCAAAATACGTTCCGTAAGCAAGGCTCATACATAACTCATACATACAAAACCCCAAACCCTTTTCACAAACAGATTATTTCAGCCTAACGTTAGACAAAGCACTGCAGATATCTGCAAAAATCTATAATATTCACCCACTTTTCATATAACCGTCATTAAATTTTTAAGGATCACCATGGGCGAACGAAAAACGGTCATAAACTGGGGCGTTGGGTTCAGTGCAATCACAGGCATCATTCTGAGCCTTATCGCAACGCGTTTTATTCACTACATGCCTTCCATTGATAGTGTAAAAGCCTTATTTTTTATCTCTACTGGGATATTTAGCCATTTTACATTAATGAGTTTGTTGTTTTTTCTTCTGCTTATCTTACCGCTAGGTTTAATTATTCCCAAAGCCAGCAAAGCCATTCGTCATATGGCCATTATTGTCGCCACAATTGGCACGGTGTTATTAATTGCAGATACCTTTGTATATGCCCAATATCGATTTCATATTACAGGCTTTGTTTTCGAAATGCTGATTCAAGGCGGTAATCAAATCATTGAATTATCTTGGTTTACTTGGTTAATTGTTGTCGGGTTTTTAGTGGGTATCTATGCACTATATTTTTACATTGATAAGTGGGTTTGGTTAAACACGCATCGCCCTATTTTTAGTCAACACAAGAAATATTACTTCCTAGTATTTTTCATTGCACTTTTAGGCAGCAACATATTGCACCTTTATGCCGATGCTCAATACGACCAACGTATTACCTCATTGGTTCGTCATGTTCCCATGTATTCTCCTGCAACAGGCAAAGAAGCGTTACTCAGTAATGGTTTAATTGATGCTCAAAGCATTCGAGAAAACCGCCATGAATTTAAACTCTCAAGCTCAACAAATGTTAAGTACCCAAAAACAACCATTGAAACAAAAACGCCAGAATTGAATGTATTATTGATATTACTCGATTCAACTCGCTTTGATATTTTGCAGAAAGATGTGATGCCAAATTATTGGGCATTGAGCGAAGATCAAAACAGTCGCATATTTAATAACCACATTAGCGGTGGCAACTCTACGCGAACCGGCGTTTTTAATATGTTTTACGGTATTCCCGGCACTTACTGGGATGCATTTTCATCCAGCCAAACATCCCCTGTAATAATGGATACCTTTCAAAAACATAATTATGATATTAGCATTCATGCAGCTGCTCCCTTAACCCAACCGGCGTTTGATCGTACTGTATTTGCGGGCATTAATGACTTTCCTCTTAGCACGCCGGGTAATACACCTTGGCAGCGTGATGAGCAAATCACCAATGATTGGATCGACTTTATCGAACAACGAGAATCCAAAAATGAAGAGTCACCCTTTTTTGGCTTTTTATTTTATGATGGCATTCATGGGTTCTCGACCCCCGAAGATGCAGAAAAGCCATTTCAACCTGCTTGGAAACGTATTGATCACTTATCGCTAAACAGCAACTTTGACGCTACGCCTTATTTAAATTTATATAAAAATGCCGCCTACCAAGTGGACAAACAACTAGGGCGTGTATTACAGCAGCTCAAAGATAAAAACATTTTAGACAATACCGTCGTCATCGTTACCAGTGATCACGGGCAAGAATTCAATGATAACGGTTTAAATTACTGGGGCCATGGCAGTAACTTTACACCAGCTCAAGTGCATGTTCCGCTTGTTATTCATTGGCCTGGCAAAACAAAATCTACTTATAATCACCGTACAACACACAGTGATTTAAGCGTGACATTAATGGAAGACTTATTCCAAACGTCCGCACCTAAAAGCGCTTATAGTTTAGGGCATAATTTGCTAGAAACTGAGCGTGAATCATGGAGTGTCGTGGGCAGTTATGTAAACTATGCCGTGATCGAAAAAGATTATCAGGTTGTCACTTATCAGACGGGGCATTATGAAGTACTCGATAATACAGGGCGCCCGTTACCAGAGAAAAAAGTAAACGCAAAAACATCCGTTGAAGTAATGGAAGCCTTATCTTACTTTTATAAAGATTAGCGTTATATTTCGGGTTAATTGAAAACAAATAAAAACCACGGCTATTGCTTAGCCGTGGTTTTTTTATTACTACAACGCGGTTTGATTAAGCAAGATCAAAACGATCTAGATTCATCACCTTATCCCACGCTTTAACAAAGTCTTCTACAAAACGCGCCTTAGCGTCAGAGCTCGCATAAACCTCAGCAATGGCACGCAATTGAGAGTTTGAACCAAATACAAGATCTGCTCGTGTACCTGTCCATTTCACCTTACCGTTGTTGCGATCAACACCTTCAAACGTTTGCTCGTCTTTTGATGTGGCTTGCCATTTGGTTTCCATATCAAGAAGGTTCACAAAGAAATCATTGCTTAATACTTCAGGCTGATCCGTAAACACACCATGATTTACTTGCTCTGTATTGGCGCCCAGTACGCGCAAGCCGCCCGTTAATACCGTCATTTCAGGGGCTGTTAACGTAAGCAACTGCGCACGGTCCACAAATAAGTGCTCCGCTGGTACCGTAAATTGGGTTTTAAGGTAATTACGGAAACCATCCACTTGCGGCTCTAATACGGCAAATGATTCAATATCGGTTTGCGCTTGTGTCGCATCCACGCGCCCTGGCGTAAATGGCACCGTAATATTATGGCCTGCTTTCTTCGCCGCCATTTCAACCCCAACACAACCCGCTAACACGATAAGATCGGCCATAGAGACTGATCCAAACTCTTTTTGAATGCCTTCTAGTTTAGATAGCACGATAGCAAGTTGCTTAGGTTGATTCACGGCCCAGTCTTTCATTGGGGCAAGACGAATGTGCGCGCCGTTCGCACCACCACGCATGTCAGAGCCGCGATAAGTCGAGGCCGATGCCCAAGCCGTAGAAACCAGTTGTGATACCGACAAGCCAGAATCAACTATTTTACTTTTTAAAGTAGCAATGCTTTTGGCATCAATGACTTTACCTGTGGCTTTTGGTAATGGGTCTTGCCATAGCAACTCTTCTTTGGGTACTAATGGCCCAAGGTAGCGCTCAACAGGCCCCATGTCTCTATGCGTCAGCTTGTACCAAGCGCGAGCAAAGGCATCGGCAAATTCGTCTGGGTTCTTATGAAAGTGTTCCGATATTTTGCGATATTCAGGGTCTTCTCGCATGGCCATATCGGCAGTGGTCATCATGATGCCCACCTTCTTGTTGGCGTCTTCTGCATCCGGTGCGTGATCTTTAACGGCTAAATCTTTTGCCGCCCATTGGTGCGCGCCAGCTGGGCTTTTCGTTAATTCCCACTCATAGCCAAACAGCACATCAAAGTAGCCCATGTCCCATTTAATAGGGTTTGCCGTCCACGCACCATCAATACCACTGGTGATCGTATCGCGTCCTTTACCACTGCCATGACGGCTTATCCAACCCAAACCTTGCTCGGCTAACCCAGCGGCTTCTGGTTCTACGCCTACTTTTGCCGCATCACCGGCACCGTGAGCTTTACCAAATGTATGCCCACCTGCCGTTAGAGCAACGGTTTCATAGTCATTCATGGCCATGCGGGCAAATGTATCACGAATATCTTGCGCCGAAGCCAGTGGATCTGGGTTGCCATCAGGTCCTTCTGGATTCACATAGATTAAGCCCATTTGTACCGCCGCCAATGGGTTTTCTAAATCACGCTTGCCACTATAACGACTGTTCTTTTTATCACTGGTGGCTAGCCATTCTTCTTCTGCACCCCAGTACACATCTTCTTCTGGCTCCCATACATCAGCACGACCACCAGCAAAACCAAAGGTTTTAAAGCCCATGGATTCAAGTGCGCAATTGCCCGTCAGTATCATTAAGTCGGCCCAAGAGATTTTGTTGCCGTACTTTTGCTTAATTGGCCAAAGTAAACGACGGGCTTTATCAAGGTTACCGTTATCCGGCCAACTATTAAGGGGCGCAAAACGCTGCATACCTGCGCCAGCTCCCCCACGACCATCCGCGGTACGATAGGTACCCGCACTATGCCATGCCATACGAATAAAAAACGGACCGTAATCACCATAATCGGCTGGCCACCAATCTTGTGAGTCTGTCATTAATGCGTGAAGGTCTTTGCGAAGCGAGTCTAAATCAAGACTGTTAAACGCTTTTGTGTAATCAAAGTCGGGGTCCATTGGGTCTGACTTTGAAGAATGCTGATGCAAAATTTTGAGATTAAGCTGGTTGGGCCACCAATCTGTATTTCGTTGGCCATCACCGGCTGTATGATTAAATGGACACTTACCTTGCTCTGCCATGATGGCATCTCCTATAAAAACGAATGTTTAACAACGTGTGTATAGTTTTAGTCTCTTGCGCGCTAGATGGCTAATTTATTCTGACTAACACCTTAATAGCCTAGAGGTATAAGCACGGGTTATATCCATTACCTTTCATATTTTTCGCCTGTCTTTCATCAATATTGAACGGCCTAGTGCCTATGCTTCACTGATGCATCTAGAACCCTCCCAAGCCACAAAAAACCAATCGTAATACTAACGGCCAGTAATATTTTTACAGGCCAACTCAAGACATCACCAGCAAATAATAAACACTGAGCAAGTGTTGAGAATACGGCAAAAATGACCAACATTTTTCCAGTATCGTATGACGGGCGATGACTATCAAATTTCACATAACCAGAAAGATCTCTTTTTACCCTAGGCTGTGATTGTTCAATATCTTTTGGTCGCCAACCGGTGGGCATAAACCAAATTTTTATTTTATCCCGATAGCGTTTCGTTAAACACGCGTCCTGCCATAAGCAATAGAGCCATTCGAAATGCACACTAATTGGGTTATAAGTTTTACATGGCTTTCTTACACCATAAATCACATCGCATGTTTCAGCTTGATACGTACCAAATATCCGATCAAATACCATAAAAATACCACCATAGTTTTTGTCGATGTAAATGTCGTTCATACCGTGATGAACACGATGAGCTGACGGGGTTGCTAGAATCCCCTCAATCAAGGGTATTTTATTAATTGTTCGAGTATGCAGCCAAAAGCCATAGAATTTATTAATTAACATGTGAGTGATGAACATTTCGGGCGAAAACCCCAAGGGGGCCATTAACATATAGATGGGCCAATACATGACATCCTGCAGTGCACCCTGCCTTAAGCCTGCGGTTAAATTAAATTCCTCTGATTGATGATGAGGTAAATGCCCTCCCCATAAAATATTCATTTCATGAGAAACCCGATGCGCCCAATACCATAAAAAATCAAATACAACTAAAGCGGCAATCCAAGTTATCCAGCTATCATCCGGGTGTTTCGTAATAGCAAAGTGTTCAAATAAATAGGCGTACACTAGTAACAATAAAGCCTTGGTAAACACCTCGACAGTTGTTGTAAATGCACCACATGCTAGGCAACTCAGGCTATTTCTTAAATTGTATAAGCCCAAACCTTTTACATGGGAATACATGGCCTCTATGAAAATCAAGATAAAGAAAATGGGAATGGCATATTGTAAGTAATCGATATTCATAATCAGCACTCATACTATCGAGCCCATTGGGAAAACCATTAAGCTAATTTGTTATATTTATGGGTTTAAATATTTGCACATAATCAGCGCTCGCTCAGCGTCTTATTCAGTCAATCCTATGCTGATTAAGCCAATATCTTGATACGGTTACCCATTATATTCTTGATACGGTTACCCATTATATTCTTGATAAATAAGACCAAGCCGCCTATTGGTAATGGCACTGCGATCACTTGCAGACCCTCTGTTTTAGGCTATCTCCACTTTCACAAGTGCTCTAAACGCTCTCTTTTGACCAATTTGTACATCAGTACACGCTCAGTAGGTAGACCTAACGCGCCTCACATACTGAAACCACACCTCTTGAACGATCGAAAAGTCCTGTTTTTTGAATAATGTAATAGCTTGAACTAATCTTTTAGTTGTACACGTATTCCGAGGTCTAGGCCTTTTATAATGCGATAAAGCAGTCAGACCCTAACAAGAGTTAATATCATGAAAGTTGCACATAAAGTGGTGATGGTTTCTTCTTCGGTGCTAATTCTTGCAATCACCTTATTGTCTTTATTTCAGTACTATTCGGTTAAGTCTTCATTATTAAGACAAACCGAAAGCAGTATTTCTGAGTCAAGTAATGCCTTGTCTACACAAATATCTAACTGGTTAAACGGCAAACTCATTTTAATTGATTACATTGGACAATCCATCGATGCCCAATTTGATGCAGGCGCAATTAGTCCTTACTTAAACCAAGCCATTTTAAAAGACGAATTTTTATTAATGTTTGGCGGACTTGAAACAGACGGAATCGCCATCACGAATGATCCAACTTGGGCGGTAGATGGCTGGGACGCAAGAAAACGCCCCTGGTACCCTCTGGCAAAAAAATCCAGCCGCGCAGTGTTAACTGAACCTTATGCCGACTCGTCATCAGGAGAAATACTCATATCCGCAGTGGCGAACCTTTCTGATAATGGTAAATTCATGGGTGCATTTGGTGGAGACCTGAGCTTAAAAACCGTTTCAGAGGCAGTGAATACGCTAAATTTCCATGGTGCAGGATACGCATTTTTGTTAACGCAGAGCGGTAAGATAATCTCTCACCCTAATAGTGAATTGAATGGCCAACCTATTAATGCGCTTTTTACAGAAGAATCTCCACAGTTAATAAACCAACTGCAAAATATTAATTTAGCAGGTAAGCCTCATATGGTTTACTTCACCGACTTAAAAGATTTAAAAGGCATGGATTGGGTTATCGGTGTTGTGTTAGATGAAAGCATTGTCATGGCAGAAGCTTATGACATGGGCTTAGCTGCATTCATTGGTGTAATACTAAGTGCCATCATCAGTACATTGCTTTTATTTTATGTGATGGGACATATTTTGGCACCGCTTCGTAATGTCTATGTTTCGCTGAAAGAAATAAACCGCGGCGAAGGGGATTTAACCAAACGACTACCTGTGCTTACAACCGACGAATTTGGTCAGGTCTCGGAACAATTTAATTCTTTTATTGGCAACCTACAAAATCTTATTAAAGATATGCAAAGTCTATCATCTTCGATAAACGAAAATACCACTCTAACCGCTAATACGGCATCGAGCGCGTCTAAACAATTAGTGACACAATTATCAGAAATAGATCAGCTAGCCACCGCCATGCACGAGATGTCTGCCACGGCGCAAGATGTTGCCTGTAACGCACAAAAAGCCGCCGAGTCTGCAAGTAACGCCGATAATTCCGCTGAAAAAGGCGCTGGTATTGTTTCTCAAACATCTGGGTCCATAACCCAACTGTCCGTTGAACTAGACGGCACCGTACAAACCATTAATGAACTAGCCAATTACAGTAATAATATTGTGGACATTTTAACGGTGATCACAGGCATTGCAGAACAAACCAATTTGCTCGCACTAAATGCCGCCATAGAAGCCGCAAGGGCTGGCGAACAAGGCCGTGGTTTTGCGGTGGTCGCTGATGAAGTAAGAGCGCTCGCATCAAGAACACAGGACTCGACAAAAGAAATTCAAAAAATGATTGATCAATTACAATCGGGCGTCAAAAGAGCAGAGGAAACCATTACACGAAGTAAATCTGAAGCCAGTAATGCAGCCGACATTTCAATTAAGGCTGATGAAGCACTAAGCGCCATACGCGAAAATATCAAAGAAATAAATAATATGAATATACAAATTGCCACGGCTGCCGAAGAACAAAGTGCCACCACCGAAGAAATTAATCGCAACACCACTAATATTCGAGGTATATCTCAACAGCTATCAGAAGGCGCGCAACAACAAAAAACAGACTGTGAAGAAACCAGCAAACAAACGTTACAACAAGACAAATACCTATCTCAATTTAAGGTCTAACCTTAAGTTTAAAACAGTATTAAATTTAAAAATAAACTCACACAGTGTGTTTATTTTTAAATGGTATAAAAAATTAATTATACCTATAATCAATTTAACCTTTCTAGCCAAGCCGTTTAGCCAACTATAAATAATCGCTGTATCAATGCTTAAACACAGCTCACTCTCGCGTATAGATATTATATATTTATTCAGATAAGTCCCCTATAAACATTAGCTTTATTGATATTTCATCATGCACTGAATTAATTGGGATTTGATTTACATAATTTATGCAATATTTTTTTAAATCGCTATAAAGCATTCAATATAGTGTGTCTATATTCCAATCACCATTTTACTGGAACAATCATTATCTTAAACAAGCCTTATGCTACCGAGCACTTATCTACTACCATGGGTACAAATCACTAACTTATATAATTCAATTGTCCACTGTAAGATGACAACATAATTATTTTAAGCATCAAATTAAATGCACAGGCAATCGCCTCATTTTAAATAACGAGATCACAGCATGAGTATCAACAGCCTTTTTAAACCGTTTAAACTTGCCAACCTAGAACTCAAAAATCGAATCGTCATGGCGCCCATGACTCGTAATTTTTCTCCGGACAACAATATTCCAGGGCAAAACACGGTTGATTATTATCGCCGTCGCGCAGAAGGCGGTGTAGGCTTAATCATTACAGAAGGCACCTGCATAGACCACATTGCCGCTAGCGGGTACCCAAACGTACCCTATATGCATGGTGAGTCACGCTTAGCAGGTTGGAAAAAAGTGGTTGATGCTGTACATGATGCTGGCGGTAAAATTGCCCCTCAACTTTGGCATGTCGGTGGCGCACGTAAATCAGGCGTAATGCCCGAAGGTGATGTCCCTGGCTATACGCCTTCGGGCATGTTTGTAGCTGGTAAACAAAGCCGCTATGAAATGACTAAACAAGATATCCAAGATGTGATCATTGCATTTGCCAAAGGCGCTGCCGATGCCAAAGCCGTTGGTTTTGATGCCATCGAACTGCACGGCGCACATGGCTATTTAATCGACCAATTTTTCTGGGAGGGTACTAACCAGCGTGAAGACGAGTATGGCGGTTCAATGGAGAACCGTAGCCGCTTTGCTATTGATATTATCAAAGCATGTCGCAAAGCGGTTGGCCCTGACTTCCCAATTATTTTGCGGTGGTCACAGTGGAAACAACAAGACTACACAGCTCGTTTGGTACAAACACCAGCAGAACTTGAACAATTCTTAACACCACTAAGTGAAGCGGGTGTCGATATAT
>JAWUXY010000017.1:0-21734 GCA_034111105.1 Bermanella sp.
ATGGAAGACCTTGCTGAGCAAGGCGTAGACGATATTGTTGGTATTGAAGATATCGACGAAGCGAAGGCCGCCAAACTAATTATGACCGCGCGTAAGCCCTGGTTTGAAGAAACCGAATAGGCAGCAGCAGGCGGGAGGAGAGTATTCGAATGGCAGAAGTCACGGTAAAACAGTTAGCCGCAGCAGTAGGCTCACCAGTTGAACGTTTAGTCGCTCAGATGAACGAAGCTGGTCTACCACACAAAAGTGGTGACGAAAAAGTAAACGATCAGCAAAAAGTTGTTTTGTTAACCTACTTGAAAAAGAGTCATGGTGAGCAAGCGACTGAAGCAGATGGTCCTAAAAAGATCACGCTTAAACGTAAAACCACCACCACCCTGAATACGGGTGCGGGTAAAAAAGCAGTTAATATCGAAGTGCGTAAGAAACGCACCATCGTTCAAGAAGATGAAGCGGCTAAGAAAGATGCTAAGCCTGCGCCTAAGCGCAAGCCAACCGATGCAAAAGGCGCTAAGCCAGCTGCACGTAAGCCATCTGATTCTCCTTCATCTGCACCAGCGGCTGCGGCCCCTAGTAATGATGATCGCGGAAGCAAGAAAAAAGAATTCCGTAATAAAGATAAAGACAAAGATAAAGATAAGCGTTTTGGCGACAAGAACAAAGGCGGTAAAGGCCGTCGTCGTGAAGGCGGTATGGATGACAGTCGTCGTCGCGGTGCCCCTAAACGCCGTGGTCGTGAAGATAGCGAGCACGCGTTCAAGCAACCAACGGCACCAATCGTGCGTGAGGTTGAGCTAAAAGGTGAATCGATCACGGTTGGCGAATTGGCACAAGGCATGGCTGTTAAAGCTGGCGAAGTGATCAAAGAGTTAATGAAGCTAGGTGTGATGGCGACCATCAACCAGATTCTTGATATCGATACAGCGATTCTTGTGATTGAAGAAATGGGTCACAAGTTTAAGCGAGTTAGCGATAACGCAGTTGAAGATGATTTCTTAGAAGAAATCAAATACGAAGGTCAGCAAGTATCACGTGCACCGGTTGTTACTGTAATGGGTCACGTTGACCATGGTAAAACATCCCTACTTGATTACATTCGCTCAACACGTGTAACCGTTGGCGAAGCGGGTGGTATTACTCAGCACATTGGTGCTTACCACGTAGAAACCGATAAAGGCATGGTGACCTTCTTAGATACACCTGGACACGCAGCGTTTACATCTATGCGTGCTCGTGGTGCTCAATCTACGGATATCGTTATCCTTGTAGTTGCTGCCGATGATGGCGTGATGCCGCAAACAGAAGAAGCCATTCAGCATGCTCGTGCAGCGGGTGTGCCGATTGTGGTTGCTGTTAACAAGATGGATAAAGAGTCTGCCGATATCGATCGTGTTAAAAACGAATTGGTAGCGAAAGAAGTCGTACCTGAAGAGTGGGGCGGTGACGTACAGTTTGTACCTGTATCGGCTCATACTGGTGAAGGTATTGATGCATTACTTGATGCGTTATTACTTCAAGCTGAGTTGCTAGAGCTAACAGCAGTTGCTGACGGTCCTGCAACAGGCGTAGTAGTTGAATCTCGTCTTGATAAAGGTCGCGGTCCTGTTGCTACATTGCTTATTCAGAACGGCATGCTGAAGAAAGGCGACATCGTTTTGGCTGGTACGTCTATCGGTCGTGTACGTGCGCTGCTTGATGAAAATGGTCAGCCGATTGATCACGCAGGTCCGTCTATTCCTGTTGAGATCCTTGGTTTGGATGCGCCTCCTGGTGCAGGCGATCATTTCTTAGTAGCAGAAAGCGAAAAACGTGCACGTGAAGTAGCGGCCATTCGTTCTTCGAAAGAGAAAGAGCAATTCCACGCGAAACAACAAGCGGCCAAGTTGGACGCATTGTTTAGCATGAGCGGTGAAGCGCAGGCGTCTAGCTTGAACTTGGTTATTAAGACCGATGTTCGTGGCTCGCTTGAAGCCTTAGTGGGCGCGCTTGATCAACTTTCTACTGATGAAGTGAAAGTAACCATCGTATCAAGTGGTGTGGGTGGTATTACTGAAACCGATGCGAACTTAGCCTCTGCATCGAATGCGGTTCTGTTTGGCTTTAACGTACGTGCCGATGCGGCAGCAAAACGTGTGGTTGAAAACAGCGGCTTAGATATGCGTTATTACAGCATCATTTATGACCTAATTGATGATGTGAAACAAGCCATGTCAGGCATGTTGGCCCCTGAGCTTCGTGAAGAAATCGTGGGTATCGCACAAGTACGTGATGTATTCCGTTCACCTAAATTTGGTGCGGTTGCAGGCTGTATGGTTATTGAAGGTACGGTTCACCGTAATAAGAAAATTCGTGTACTACGTGACAACGTGGTGGTCTACGAAGGTGAGCTTGAATCTCTACGTCGTTTCAAAGATGACGTGCAAGAAGTTCGTACCGGTACTGAATGTGGTATCGCAGTTAAGAGCTACAATGACGTTAAAGAAGGCGATCAGATCGAAGTCTTTGATGTTAAAGAGTTTGCTCGTACTATCTAATACTGGCGACCCATTAAACTTTCCTTCAGAGTTTTATTCTCTGAGGGAAAGATCCAAATCCTCAGGAGGCATGCTTCTTGGGGATTGTTTGTTTTAAGAGAATTTTAAAATGGCGAAAGATTACAGTCGTACTCAGCGCTTGGGTGAGCAAATCAAACGTGATCTTGCTCAGATGCTGCAATTCCAAGTGAAAGATCCTCGTTTAGGTCTTGTGACATTGAATGCAGTGAAAGTCGCTTCCGACTTAGGCTATGCGGATATTTACTTTACCGTCATGAAGCCCGGTATGGTTGATGCGGATGCAGATACCATCAAAGAAACTGAAAAAGTATTAAACGATATGTCCGGTTTCTTGCGTACAGAGCTGTCTCAAGTAATGAAGACTCGTGTTACGCCGTTACCACGTTTTCATTATGACGTGTCAGTTGGCCGAGGCCATAAACTGACTAACTTGATTAACCAAGCTATGCGTGAAGACTCCAGTCGCAATACTGGCGACGATAACCAATAGCTTCAGTTCAAATAAATGAGCGGAGAGACGTTTTGAACCGCAAAAGAAAAGGCCGCGATATTAGCGGCATTCTTGTCATCGATAAGCCCTCCGGCATGACCTCAAATGGCGTTTTACAAAAAGTGAAATGGCTATTTCAAGCTCAAAAAGCGGGTCACACAGGTGCTCTTGATCCAATCGCAACAGGTGTATTACCTATTTGCTTAGGTGAGGCCACTAAATTCAGCCAGCGCTTACTTGAAAGCAATAAGCGTTATGTGACACGAGTGCAGCTCGGCGAGTCACGTGATACGGCTGATATAGAAGGCGACATTCTCGAAACCGCGAGTATCCCCAAGTTAACATCGGACTCAATCGAGCAAGTGTTGTCTCAGTTTCGTGGTGAGATAACGCAAATCCCACCTATGTACAGTGCGCTTAAGCATGAAGGGCGTAAACTGTATGAGCTTGCCCGTGAAGGGATTGAATTCGATATTAAGAAAAAAGCACGACAGGTGTCGATTCTTGAACTTGAGTTGCTTGATTTCGGTGATGACTTCATTGAGCTAGACGTAACCTGCACAAAAGGCACGTATATTCGTTCATTAGCTGAAGATATCGCCAAAGCGCTTGGCACATTGGGTCATGTGGCCGTGCTTCGACGCTTGGGTGCAGGGCCGTATAAGCCAGAAATGATGATTACTCTAGATGAGCTGATCGCCTTGAAACCAGAGGGCTGTGACGACTTTACCGCCCTAGAGGATCGGCTACTTCCGACCTATACAGCGCTTGAAAGCGTGCCTATCATTCAGGTGACTTTAGAGCAGACTCGAGATTTACAATTTGGACGTGCAATTCATGCCTTAGACGCTGGTGACAAGCCATTGCCTCAGGTACAATTGCGCCTTTGCCACGACCAGCAAGACTATCTTGTGGGCCTTGGTGAAATGGACGCCAACGGCTTAATTGCCCTAAAACGTCTGGTGAAAGTGCCGCAGTTAACCGCTCTTTTTGAGCAGTAATGTCGCTTTCAGGTGGATACCGCTGTTTATATGCACGGTGCTTATCTTCCTTAACCTAAATGAACGCATATACCTATGAGGAAAATATCATGGCATTAGATGTACAAGCGAAAGCTGCCATCGTTAAAGAATACCAAACTGCTGAAGGCGATACAGGTTCTCCTGAAGTTCAAGTAGCATTGTTGACTCACAACATCAACGGTCTACAAGATCACTTCAAAGTGAACAAGCAAGATCACCACTCACGTCGTGGCTTGATTCGCATGGTAAACCAACGTCGTAAGTTGTTGGATTACCTAAAAGGTAAAGATGTTGTTCGTTACGCTTCTCTAATTAAGCGTTTAGGCCTACGTCGCTAAGACTGCTAAACCCCCTCACGGGGGTTTTTGCTATATGTTGGTGTATAATCTTCGCACTTATCGTGTATGAAGTTGTCACAAACACACTGTAAGTTAAAACAGTAATAAGAAATGGAATAACCTGACTTATCACACTCTGTGTTTCTACCCATTCGCCTTTTCGCTTGATCTCAAGTAGAGAAAGGGCCAATGCTTGGAAGTACAGAAAATGAGAGCAGGTTTCCAGTTAAATCAAAAAAGGAAACATATGCTAGATCTTACTCCAGTAACAAAAACATTTACCTTCGGTAATCAAGAAGTCACATTAGAAACCAAACGTATTGCGCGCCAAGCAAGCGGAGCGGTTTTGGTCACCATTGGTGATATCCAAGTTCTTGCAGCGGTAACAGGCAAGAAAGAAATGAAGCCGGGTCAAGATTTCTTCCCGCTAACCGTTAACTATCAAGAAAAATACTACGCCGCGGGTAAAATCCCAGGTGGTTACATCAAGCGTGAAAATCGCCCAAGCGAAAAAGAAACGCTAACAAGTCGTTTAATTGACCGTCCAATTCGTCCACTTTTCCCTGCTGGTTACATGAACGAAGTACAAGTTGTGCTTCAAGTTATGTCTGCTGACACTGAAAACGATCCAGATATCGCTGCGATGATCGGTGCATCTGCTGCACTAGCTATTTCAGGTATTCCTTTCGACGGTCCTATTGGTGCTGCTCGTGTTGCTTACACTCGTGAGGGTGGTTATGTTTTAAACCCAACGTTTGAACAGCTTAAAACCTCTGAGCTAGACATGGTGGTTGCGGGAACAACTGACGCGGTATTAATGGTTGAGTCTGACGCACTAGAATTAAGCGAAGACGAAATGCTAGGCGGTGTTTTATTTGCACACGAAGGCTACCAGTGCGTCATCGCAGCGGTTAAAGAATTTGCAGCTGAAGATGCGACTGAGCGTTGGGAATGGACTGCACCAGCAACCAACACCGCGCTTTACGAAGAAATGAAAGCACTTGCGTTTGATGCCATGACAGCCGCTTACCAAACAAGCGACAAAATGGCGCGTTACACGCAAATCGATGCGATCAACGCTGATATCAAAGCAAAATTATTGAAAGATGGCGAAGACGATAACTCTGAAGACATCTCTAAGCTGTTCAAAAAACTTCAAAAAGAAGTTGTACGTGAGCGCATCGTAAACCATGAGCCTCGTATTGACGGTCGTGACAACAAAACTGTACGTGACTTGAACATTCAAACCAATGTTCTTAAAGGTACACACGGTTCTGCATTGTTCACTCGTGGTGAAACTCAGTCTATCGGTACCGTAACATTGGGTTCTACCCGTGATGCGCAAACCGTTGAGTTCTTACACGAAGTCACCAAAGACAACTTCATGTTCCACTACAACTTCCCTCCGTATTCTGTAGGTGAATGTGGTCGTATGGGCGCACCGGGTCGTCGTGAAGTGGGTCATGGTCGTTTAGCGCGTCGTGGTGTTCAAGCGATGATGCCTAAACTAGAAGATTTCCCATACACAGTACGTGTTGTATCTGAAATCACAGAATCAAACGGTTCATCTTCAATGGCGTCTGTTTTTTCGGCGTCACTTTCATTGATGGATGCAGGCGTGCCAATTAAAGCCCCAGTTGCTGGTATTGCCATGGGTCTTGTGAAAGAAGGCGAGAAATTCGCGGTTCTTACAGACATCTTGGGTGACGAAGATCACCTTGGCGACATGGACTTTAAAGTAGCGGGTTCTGAAGCGGGTATCACTGCACTGCAAATGGATATCAAAATCCAAGGCATTACAGAAGAGATCATGGAGATTGCACTAGAGCAAGCCCTTGACGCTCGTATGACGATCTTGAAGCAAATGAACGAAGTAATGTCTAAGCATCGTGATGAAATGCCTGACAATGCTCCGACTTACCTAACGTTGAAAATTCCTTCAGACAAAATTGCTGAAGCGATTGGTAAAGGCGGCGCGACCATTCGTGGTATTTGTGACGAAACCGGCGCGGACGTTGATATTTCTGACGAAGGCCTAATCAGCATTTTCGCACTGACTAAAGTAGCGGCCGAAAAAGCCAAAGGTTTATTTGAGTCCGTGACCGCTGAAGCAGAAGTTGGCACCATCTACGAAGGTAAAGTGCAAAAAATCGTTGATTTTGGTGCATTTGTTAACATCCTGCCTGGTAAAGACGGCCTAGTGCATATCTCTCAGATTTCTGATGAGCGTGTAGATAACGTGGCTGATCACTTAACTGAAGGTCAGAAAATTAAAGTCAAAGTATTAGATGTTGATAATAAAGGTCGTATTAAATTGACCCTTAAAGGCATTGAAGCTTAATAGATATCGTTGAATCGAGTGATGCAGCATAAGCTGCCTCACTCACGATTTGAATAATATTTATATTAGAAAGATAAGCCTACTTAATTTTAAGTGGGTTTATTTGTATAAAAACACTCACATTAAGCACTTATTATAAATGCGTGTTTAATTCGGCGAAGCCAAATAAGGAGTAGCCATGACTATTGCAGATAACAAAGTAGTTACCTTAGAGTTTACTGTTAAAAATGCAGAAACCGGTGACTTGATAGAATCGTCTAAAGATGGCGAACCATTAGTATATTTACATGGTTTTAATAATTTAGTTCCCGGCCTAGAAGCGGAACTAAATGGTAAAGTTGTTGGCGACAGCTACGACGTAACGGTAACCCCAGAAGAAGGTTACGGCGTTCGTGATGAAAGCCTAGTACAACAAGTACCAATGGAAGCATTTCAAGGTATTGAAAACGTAGCAGTAGGTATGGCATTTACAGCTGACGGCGCTGAAGGCCCTGTTGTTGTTGAAGTCACTGCAGTTGAAGGTGATGTGGTAACCGTGGATGCAAATCATCCTCTTGCTGACATCAAACTTGCCTTCTCTGGTGAAGTAAAAGAAATTCGTGATGCAAGTTCAGAAGAACTTGAGCACGGCCATGTACATGGCGAAGGCGGTCACCAGCACTAATCGGCTGAACCGCTTTAAAAAATGGCAAAGTGAGCAATCACTTTGCCATTTTTTTTGCACCGAGTTTACACATAAAACTGGACTACACTTAACCAAGCTTTGGAGTAGTGGGTATGTGTATATATCGTTTTAAAGATGGCAAGCAGTGTCAGTTAGACGGTGCAGAAAAAGGGTTATGTTTCTGGCATGACCCTGACATAGATAAAAGAGGGCAAGCGCTTGGCGATGAGCTGTCACAGTTGGTGCATGAAGGTCACTCAATGGAGGGCGCATTCCTTGCCTATACCAATCTAGATGGCATTAACTTAGTTCGGCACGGTCACAGTGAGGGATACAGTCTAGCCTATGCGGATTTGTTCCATGCCAGTTTACGTCAAGCTCACCTGTTTAAAGTCGATCTCTCTCATGCCTCACTTATGAAAGCCGATTGCCGAGAGGCCAATTTACATTGTGCGAACCTCGAACAAACCAATTTGCTAGGCGCTCGCTTTGATGAGGCCAAAATCGAAAACATACACTGGGGCGAACCCATGTATTACGAATTGCTTGGTAAAAAAGCATTCGCAGAGCGTAACCGTAAACAGGCGGTTATGTACTTTGAGCAGGCGGAAGAAGTGAGTAGAAACTTGCGAAAAGTCAGCGAGCGCCAAGGGTTGTTTGAACTAGCAGGTTATTTCTTTATAAAAGAAATGACCCATAGACGTTATCAGATGCCCAAATTCTCATGGCCAAGATTGGTCTCAAAGGCCGTGGATACATTTTGCGGTTACGGAGAAAAACCGGCCCGTGTGATTATGTTTTCATTGGTAATCATTGTGTTGTTTGCGTTGGCCTATTGGGTTTTAGGAATAGCGGACGGTGGTAACGGAATAGGTTTACAAGCCGATTTATCAATAGAACAAAACTTAATGAACTTGGGCACGAGCTTATACTTTAGTGTCGTTACCTTCACGACGCTTGGTTATGGTGATCTTGTGCCTATTGGGTTTAGCCGCTTACTGGCGGCTATGGAAGCCTTTACCGGCAGTTTTACTCTTGCATTGTTTGTAGTTGTTTTTGTTAAAAAAATGACGCGCTAGACACTATTCGCCATTTAAGACACAAACATGGCCTTTTAGGTCAGTACTTGTCTAAGTCCTTGGCAGTGTTATCGGTTGTGAGTATGCTCAAATCATAAAAATAAAAATGTGCAGAGGGCGTTATGGAAGCTGGTATTCTTGTAAAAGTGATATTGCCATTATCACTGTTTATTATCATGTTGGGCATGGGGTTAGCGTTAAAGCCCATTGATTTTAAACTGGTGATGTTACGACCAAAAGCGGTAGCGCTGGGCTTAATTGCGCAAATGATCATGCTCCCTATTTTAGCGTATTTAATTGTTTTGGCATTTGGTATGACAGGTGCTGTGGCGGTTGGTGTCATGATCTTAGCGTTATGCCCAGGCGGTACGACATCAAACCTTTACACCTATTTAGCCAAAGGTGATATTGCACTGTCGGTGACATTAACCTCACTGGTCAGTTTAATCGCGCCTTTTACCGTCCCTCTTATGATCGTCATGTTCATGAGTCTATTGATGGGCCAGGAAGAATACATTCACTTGCCTGTAATCAAAACGATTATTCAATTAGTGGTGATTACCATTTTGCCTATTTCAATTGGTATGTTTATCAATTATAAAAAACCAGAATGGTCTAAAAAAGCAGATAAACCGGTTAAGTTATTTTCGATCTTATTTTTGTTTTTTATCGTGGCGCTAATCGTGTTTGAAAACCTGCACAATATGGCTGAATACTTTGCTAAGGCTGGTATTGCCGCCATTATATTAAACATTGCCAGTATGATGTTGGGTTACTTTCTTGCAAAAGTGGCCAAATTAAATGAAGCACAAAGTAAGGCAATTGGTATTGAGGTAGGCTTTCAAAACGGCACGCTGGCCATTGTTATTGCGTTAACGCTGCTAGAAAATACAGAGATGGCAATAGCGGCAACATGCTACAGCTTAAGCATGTTTTTAACCGGCGCGGTGTTTGCCATGATCCTTGCAAACAGTTCTAAGCAATCAGCGGAATCTTCTGCACAAGTGTGATTGCGTTTAAGGCCATTTAAAACAAAAAAGGTGAAGCTCAGCTTCACCTTTTTTCGTTAAATGACTTCATTTATAACAGACTTACTCTAAACCGCAGCCCGCTAAAATCATATTGGTTAAAAACCCCGTGATATGTTCAATATCTTCTTTTTCATATTCGCGACGATTCATCACCTCAAGTACTTGAGTGTTAAAGTCAGCGTAGTGCTGTGTCGTGGCCCATATCATGAATATTAGATGGATAGGATCAATGGCTTTCATTTTTCCTTGGTCAACCCAACTTTGAATGACCCCAGTTTTTTCTTTGACCCAAACACGCATATCTTTACTGATGTACTGTTTAATGTGTGGAGCACCCTGAATGATCTCCATCGCGAAGATTTTTGAGCCATTAGGGTTGGTGTAAGACATTTGCATTTTACTGCGAATAAAGCGCGTTAGAACTTCCTTTGGGTCGCTCTCTGGCGACATATCATCAAGAATCTGGTTCCAGTTACCAATAATATCCTCTAAAACGGCCTGATAAAGATTCGCTTTATTTTTAAAATAGTAATGGATGTTGGCTTTTGGCAGCCCAGCGCGGTCAGCGATTGACTGCATACTCGTGCCTTTATAGCCATGCAATACAAATTCATCTTCAGCCGCTTTGAGTATTTGCTGACTATTGCGCTCACGTATTTTACTTTTTTTAGGTGTTTCTTGAGTCGTCACAGGTTACAGCCTTCCTAGTTCCATTGGGCCATGATACAACGAACGGCATAAAGGACAAAATTTAATCCCCAAAACAAAAAAGCCATACTGAGTATGGCTTTTTTGGGAATGGCTTAAAGGTGGGCTTTAAGCAGTAAGCTAACGGCATTTTGGTCATCGGTAGACCCAAATTTATTGGTCCAATAAGCGTACTCAATACCGACTTTTAACTTATTTTTAAGCCCTAGCATAGGTGCAAGGTTATAAGTAATTTGAGGGGTTAGGTTCATACTGTCTTCAACATCACCAAACGCATTACCATCATTACCAAAACGGTAATCCATGAAGCCGTCAATGGTCAAGTTGCCGTTGGAGTAACCATAAACAACAGACAGTAAATTATCGTCACCTTTATCGTTTTCCATTTTATCATTAATGGCACGGTATACATTCACATTTAAATAGTCCATGCCTGGTACTGTAATACCAGCGCTTATACCAAATAAATGATTGTCAAACCCAGCGCCGCTTTCTAATGTATAGGCGGCACTGATGCTCGAAAGTGCGCCTTCGATTTTTGTCAGTGTAAACGTTGGGCTAAATTCAATGTAAGTATCGGTGAAGCCTTCACCACTGTGACGATCTACAAAATAAAATAGTCCGCCCCAGCTATGGCCTGATACATGTTCAAGTGTAATGGTTGTATAGGTATCAATATCGCCCTGTTGAAATGGTTCTTCATAGCTTGAACCATAAAGAACAGAAACACTGTTGTCTGACCAAAACTGTTCAGCTTGCGCTGCCGAACTGAGTAGTGCGGTACCCGCTAAAGTAAGAAGTGTTTTTTTCATTTTTATCTCCGGTTTTTTTCGTTATGTATTTTTTACGTTTGCAAAAAATTCTTTTTATAATTGCGGTCGATATGCCACGCCTAATGACATAGGCGCGTTCAGTTTCGCTTTACTTTGGTTACTTGAAAGCAGCACTAACACAAAGATGGTGGCCACATAGGGCAGCATGGCTAATAGGCTAGGTGATATCTCAAATCCTGTGCCTTGTAGAATTAAATGCATGATGCTGGCAATACCAAATAAGTATGCGCCTAACATGATGCGCCCCACTTTCCAGCTGGCAAATACCACTAATGCTAAGGCAATCCAGCCTTTACCGGCTGTCATGCCGTCGCTCCATAATGGGGTGTAAGCCAGTGATAAGTAGCCGCCTGCTAAGCCGGCCATAGCGCCGCCAAACATAACGGCCATATAGCGAATACCGTGCACATGAATTCCCATACTATTGGCGGCTTCTGGGTTTTCACCTACCGCGCGTAAATTCAAACCTAAGCGGGTACGGGTGAGTACAAAAAATAAAATGCCCGCCATTAAAAATGAAAAGTACACAAGAATATCTTGTTGAAATAAGGCTTTACCAATAATAGGGATGTCGCTTAAAACAGGAATCACAAGCGGCGGTACGCCTTCTATGCCAATTCCCACATAATTGGCACCAATAAAAGCACTCAAGCCGCCACCAAAAATGGTCAGAGCCAAGCCGCTGGCCACTTGGTTTGAAACCAATGTAATGGATAAAAAGCCAAACAATAGCGACATACAAATGCCGGCTAAAATAGCCATTAAAATCGCAATCATTAAGCTGCCA
Organism: Bermanella sp.; assembly: GCA_034111105.1. Lineage (GTDB taxonomy): Bacteria > Pseudomonadota > Gammaproteobacteria > Pseudomonadales > Oceanobacteraceae > Bermanella. The sequence continues at coordinate 11,849 of JAWUXY010000017.1, forward strand.
CTAACCACAGCCGCCACAAAACCCACAACGGCGCCCATCAGCATCATGCCTTCTTGGCCTAAATTTAATACGCCCGATTTTTCACAGATCATTTCACCAAACGCCACCAAGATTAATGGCGTGCCGGTACGAATGGTGGCGTATAAAATATTTGTAATTAAATCAATATCCATGTTTAAACCTTTAAAATTCTGGTGGCTATACAGCCGATGACGCGGTGGCTGATTGATTGGTGTTTTCTTTTTTAACCTTGATGATGCGATAGCTAATCAACAAATCACTGGCCAATAAAAAGAACAGCAGCATGCCTTGAAATAAACCGGTAATCGATTTTGGAAGGCTCATTTCAATTTGCACCATTTCACCGCCCATATAAGTGAGGCCCATTAACATGCTGGCCAGTAAAATGCCCAATGGGTGCATTCGGCCTAAGAACACAACAATGATGGCGGCATAGCCGTAACCTGGGGAAATGTAAGGAATCAGTTGACCAATCGGCCCAACCACTTCACTAACGCCCGCTAAGCCAGCAAGTGCGCCACACATTAATAAGGCAAACCAGACTAATTTATTTTCTTTAAAACCGGCGTAGTGTGCCGCGGCTTTATCTTCACCTAATACTTGTATTTGAAAGCCAAGCCAGCTGCGCGATAACAATGTCCAAATGGCCACCATGGCAAATAGGCCAAAAAATATGGCAATGGTTAAGCGGTAATCTTGATGAAGTAACGGCAGAATGGCTGCATCTGCAAACATTGCTGATTCAGGAAAGTTAAACCCATTAGGGTCTTTTAATGGTCCATGTACGCCCCAGAGCAATGCGTTAAGTGCAATGTAGTTGAGCATGATGGTGGTGAGAATTTCATTCGCGTGGAATTTTGTTTTAAGCAGTGCCGCTAATCCGGCCCAAGCTAAGCCACATAAAGCACCGAACAATAATATGGGTAACAATACCCAACTCGATTCAGCGTTTAAAAATTGCAGAGCCATGAAGCCGCCACCAAGACCGCCCATAATAAATTGACCCTCAGCACCAATGTTCCATATTTTTGCTTTAAAACAGATGCTCAACCCCATTGCGCATAATAAAAGAGGCGCTACTTTCATCCCAAGCTCGGTTAAACCATAAGCATCGCTTAGGGGCATAATGAAAAAAGTATATAACGCTTCAAAAGGATTATGACCAAGGCTGGCAAACAGCAATCCACCAAAAAACAGGGTTAATACTAATGCAATAAGTGGTGAGCAATAACTCATTACTTTCGAATCAAAAGGGCGTTTTTCTAACTTAAACATATTCAGGTGCACCTGTTACTGCTGGCTGATCACTGCTTTTAAATTGCCCTGCCATCCATTGGCCAAGTTGTTCAATATTGATATCTTGCGTGTTTTTAATAGGGCTTAGCTGACCATCGCAAATGGCGCATAGACGGTCACAGATTTGATAAAGCTCATCGATATCTTCTGATACCACAATAATGGCTGCGCCTTTATCTCGTAGTGCAATCAGTGCATGGCGAATCAAAACCGCTGCGCCAATATCAACGCCCCACGTGGGGTGTGAGCAGGCGAGTAATTTAGGGTCTTGTTCTATTTCACGACCAAGAATAAATTTTTGTAAATTCCCGCCCGATAAGCTTTTTGCTTGTGCGTGCAGCCCCGCACTTTTTACTTTGTATTTATCTAAAATATGCTGGCCAAGGTTTTTGACTTTTTCAATGTTAATCCAACCGTTTTTGACTAAGCCCAAATGAGCACTGCTCAGTAATGTATTTTTTTCCAGCGACATGTCAGGTACGGCACCACGGCCGAGGCGTTCCTCTGGCACAAACGCAAATCCCAGCTGGCGCCGAGCAATAGGCTCGAGTGCTCCAATATTTTTATTGAGTAAGCGAATGGCATCGGCGCTTGTTGTTTCTTCGCCACTTAATAAACGCATGAGTTCGTCTTGGCCATTACCTGCAACGCCAGCAATGCCTAAAATCTCACCGGATTTTACTTTTAAATGCAGCTGTTTAATTTCGCAGGCAAAAGGGTCATCACTTTTAAAGTTGAGGTCGGCAATGTCCAACACAACGCTGCCACCTTCTACTTTTTGATAATCCTGATTCAACGGCGTGTCGTCACCTACCATCAAACGAGCAATATCATGACTGCTTACTTGTTGAGGATCACAATGCCCACTGACTTTGCCTTGGCGTAAAATAGTGGCGCTATGGCATAGCTCGGTGACTTCATCTAATTTATGGGAAATAAATAAAATCGAGCAGCCTTCGCTCGCAAGCTGATTGAGCGTGGCGAATAAGCCTTTTACTTCTTGAGGGGTAAGAACAGACGTTGGCTCATCTAAAATCAGCAATTTAATGTCTTGTAATAAGCAGCGAACAATCTCAACCCGTTGCTGCTCACCTACAGACAACGTATGAACATAACGTTGAGGGTCGAGTGCCATGCCGTAATGTTGGCTGACGTCACTGATGCGGCTACTCAACGCCATCATGTCGCGGCTTTGGGCTTTTGGTAAGCTCAGTGCAATGTTTTCTACGACAGTCAGTGTCTCAAATAACGAAAAGTGCTGAAAAACCATGCCAATGCCAAGGCGGCGTGCATGGGATGGCCCACTTACTGTAATGGGCTTTCCTTCCCATAAAAACGCACCGGCGTCCGGTTTCACCACGCCATAGATAATCTTCATTAAGGTGCTTTTACCAGCGCCGTTTTCACCCAATAGCGCGTGGATTTCTCCTTCGCCTACCGTGAGGTCAACGCCATCGTTGGCCATACAGCCGGGGTATTGTTTGCAAATACCTGTTAATGCCAGACGATTCATACTACTTTAAGACCATAGATTGATTAAACATGAAAACCTTTAAACTAAAGCTGACTACTTGGACAGGATGTTATTAGCAAATACTTTGCCAAAAGCCTTATGAGCACTTATTTTTGGACAAATAAGATTTTTTCTGACTAAATGGTCAGCTTATTGCTTTGTGTAATGATCAGATAAACCCACGCCCGCGCTCGCTCTTTTAATCCGTATAGGAAAGAGCCCGCTAAATACGCTGATAGGGCCGTAAAGAGGTATGAACGTGATTCGCTTTTGTTTAAATGGAAACTGGATTGAAGAGCACGATATTGATCCAAACTGGACCGTATTACGCTACCTTCGCACCAATAAAAGGCAGCTTGCTGCAAAAGAAGGCTGCGCTGGCGGCGATTGCGGCGCGTGCTCTATTTTAGTGGGGCAGCAAACCCATACGGGCGAATTTGAGTATCAGGCGATCAATGGCTGCATTACATTGTTGGGCAGCTTGCATGGTCAGTTTATTGTTACGGTTGAAGGGCTTAAAGAAGCCGAACAGTTGCACCCAGTGCAACAAGCCATGGTCGATAAACACGGTTCACAATGTGGCTTTTGCACGCCGGGCATTGTTTCAGCACTAACCGCACTGCACTTTAATCGCCTGCATAACAAACAAGGCCCAGCTTCGGATCATGACATTCACATCGCTTTGTCAGGCAATTTATGCCGTTGTACAGGTTACCGCTCGATCATGGATGCGGCTCATGCCATGTTTGATTACCCAGTACCCGCGCCAACCGCCGTTATTAACCAAGCGGCTGTCATGCAGTTTGACCCAATGGACAACACCAAAACAACGGCCGCTTACCTAGAAAAAGATGGCCGACATTTATATGTGCCGCAATCAGAGCAAGACTTACAAACGCTTTTAACCACCTTACCAGATGCCAAGTTATGGGCAGGGGGGACCGATCTAGGTTTAGAAATTACGCAGCAATTTAAACAGTTTGATCGCATTATTAGTTTGCATCAAATTGCATCATTAAAAGCCGTGACCCATTCACAAAAAGAAGTTCGCATTGGTGCCATGCTCACTTATAGCGAAAGTGAAACGGTACTGGCAAAACATTTTCCTTCGTTTGTCCAACTTATTGAACGTATTGGCTCACGCCAAATTCGTAACTTGGGCACATTAGGGGGGAATGTGGCTAATGGTTCGCCCATTGGTGACACGCCCCCCGTCTTTTTTGCACTCAATGCTCGCTTGGTTTTATCCAGTGCACAGGGAGAACGTGAAATTGCGATACAAGATTTTTACCATGGTTACAAACAAACGGATTTAAAAGCGGGCGAATATTTAAAGGCCATAGCAATTCCTAAATTGTCGGCGCAACAACGATTGCATGTATTTAAAATAAGCAAACGTAAAGACGATGATATTTCAGCAGTGTTAATGGCTGTCATGATTGAGCATGATAATAAAACAATTATTGATGCGCGCATTGCCTGTGGTGGCATGGCAGCGACACCCTTGCATGCAGTAAAAACACAAGCCGCTTTAATCGGTAAACCGTTTAACCTTGCAAGCTTTGAAGCCGCAAGTGATGAAATCGCACAGGATTATTCGCCGATTAAAGATGTTAGGGCAACAAAAGAATATCGCTTAAACGTAGCCAAAAATTTAATCATCAAAACCGGCTTAGAATGCTTGGGAGGGCTTTAATATGAGTTTTATGTCGTCAAAACTTGAGCCTTATTCCGTGCGCAGAAAACGCCCAGCAAAAGGCAAAATTGGCAAAGATCAAAAACATGAAAGTGCTGATAAACACGTAACAGGCGATGCGATTTATATTGATGACATGCTTGAACTGGCAGGCACTCTGCATATGGCCGTGGGGTTAAGTCGTGAAGCCCATGCTGAAATTATCAGCATGGATTTATCCGCAGTTAAATCAGCCGATGGCATAGTTGATGTGGTTGTGTTTGATGACGTGCCAGGCGAAACCGACATTGGACCTGTTTTTAAAGGGGACCCTATTTTTGCAAAAGAAAAAGTGGAATACATTGGCCAGCCATTATTTGCCGTTGCCGCCACTAGTTTTGAAGACGCTAAACGTGCAGTTTTGTTAGCAAAGGTCGAATATAAAACGCTACCTGCTGTATTAGAAGTAGAAGATGCCCTTAAAAATAATTTTTTTGTTCATCCAACACACACTATGAGTAAAGGTGACTTTGCAAGCGCCATTAAAAATGCACCCAACCAACTGCGAGGTGAAGTGTATGTAAAAGGCCAAGAACATTTTTATTTAGAAACGCAAGTCAGTTATGTTGTACCCACTGAAGACAAAGGCATGAAAGTCTACACCTCAAGCCAGCACCCAAGTGAAGTACAAAAATTAGTATCCGAAGTACTCGATTTACCCATTAACTATGTGCAAACAGAAGTGCGTCGCATGGGCGGCGGTTTCGGTGGTAAAGAAACCCAAGCGGCTCCTTGGGCATGTATGGCGGCTATTTTAGCAAACCGTTTACAGCAACCAGTTAAAGCGCGACTTGCTCGCCAAGACGATATGGTAATGACAGGCAAGCGCCACGATTTTTTAAATCGTTACACAGTGGGCTTTGACGATGACGGTAAGTTAATCGGCAGTGATATTATGGTGGCGGGTAAATGTGGTTTTAGCCCTGATCTTTCAAGTTCTATTGTGGATCGCGCCATGTTTCATAGTGACAATGCTTATAACTTACAAGATGCGCGAGTAGTCGGACATCGTTGTAAAACGCATACGGTTTCTAATACGGCATTTCGAGGTTTTGGCGGCCCGCAGGGCACAATGGTTGCTGAATTGATTATTGATGATGTGGCGCGCAAAGTAGGTAAAGATCCCTTAGATATACGTAAAATAAATTTATATAAAAATGGTGATACTACGCATTATGGCCAGCCGATCGAGCATTACCATATGGCTGAACTCATTGAGCAATTAGAGGCTGAAAGTGAATACCGTCAGCGTCGCCAAAACATAACCGAATTTAATCAGCAGCACGTTTATAAAAAACGAGGCCTTGCTTTAACGCCGGTAAAATTTGGTATTTCGTTTACTGCGCAACACTTAAACCAGGCTGGTGCGTTAGTTCATATTTACACAGATGGCAGCATACACATTAATCATGGTGGCACAGAAATGGGCCAAGGTTTATTTACCAAGGTTGCACAAATTGTTGCCAATGAATTTGATGTGGATTTAGATACCGTACAAGTAAGCAGTACGAATACAGAAAAAGTCCCGAACACATCGCCCACTGCTGCATCATCAGGCACTGACTTAAACGGCAAGGCCGCCCAAAATGCGTGCATCACGATCAAGCAACGATTAATTGAATTTGCTTGTGAAAAATTCAGCGTGAGTCACGATGATATTCGCTTTGAACATAATCATGTGATCATTCAAACCAGCCGTGGCACAGAGGAATTTGATTTTGCTTCGTTTGTGCAAATGGCTTATGAACATCGTGTGTCACTTTCAAGTACGGGGTTTTATAAAACGCCAAAGATTCATTACAACCGAGACAATGCCACAGGCCGTCCGTTCTTTTATTTTTCATTGGGTGCCGCGTGCAGCGAAGTGGAGATCGATACTTTGACGGGTGAGTACACCGTATTGCGTACCGACATTCTTCATGACGTGGGTCAGTCAATCAACCCAGCGATCGATATCGGGCAGATTGAAGGGGGATTTATTCAAGGCATGGGTTGGTTAACCACTGAAGAATTAAACTGGGATGAAACGGGTCGCTTAATTTCAAATGGACCTGCCAATTATAAAATCCCAACATCCAGCGACATGCCACCTATTTTTAATGTGCGGTTGTTTGACCGACCAAACGATGTACAAACCATTTACAACTCAAAAGCCGTGGGCGAGCCCCCACTGATGTTGGGAATGTCCGTATGGTTAGCGTTACGTGATGCAGCGGCCAGTGTTGCGGACTATAAAGTTGCGCCGCCCATGGACACACCCGCCACACCTGAGCGTGTTTTAAATGCGGTGATGTTTGCACAAAAACATAAGGCATCCTTATGAAAACACAGCACTGGTATGAGGCCGTCGTAAAATGCGAACAACAAGGTCAAGCCTATGTGTTGGCCACCGTGATGGGGGCGGCTGGTTCTGTGCCTCGTGATCAAGGCAGTAAGATGGTCATCACAGCCGATCAACAATACGACACACTAGGCGGCGGTCATCTTGAATACAAAGTCGTGCAACACGCGCAACAACTATTAGCCGATCAAGCCGTTGGTAACTATGTTGAGCACTTCTCATTGGGCGCAAGTTTAGGGCAATGCTGCGGTGGCAGTGTCAGTGTGTTGTTTGAAAGTTTCGAGATAAAAGGATTGAACCTAACGGTATTTGGTGCGGGCCATGTTGCAAAAGCGTTAATGGCTATTTTATCGCAATTGCCAGGCAGGGTACGTTGGGTCGACAGCCGTGAAAGCATGTTTCCCGATGAACCGTTTCACAATATAGAAATCATCCACAGCGAACATTCTGTTGATGTCATGCAAGCGGTTCCATTAAACAGCCAAGTGCTAATACTCACACATAATCACCAATTGGATTTCGAACTGGTTGAATGTGCGTTAAAGCGTGGCGACTTATCGTATGTGGGTTGTATTGGTTCGGATACAAAAGCGCAGCGATTTGAAATGCGTTTGCAGCATAAAGACTTTGCACAAGATGTAATTGATTCGCTCATATGCCCAGTAGGCGAGCTTAGTATTGCGGGCAAATTACCCATGGAAGTGGCGGTTTCTATTTCAGCGCAATTAATCAAACATATAGCGCTACATAAGCCTGCAACCAATATCCGCCAAGGTGTTAGCTGGCAAACCATTAAACACGATTTAGTCAAAGGGCCAGTGCAGTCTGCTACGCCGAATAAAGTTAAATAACTGAACATTATTTTAAAAAATTAAAGTCCATAATAATTTTATGGCAGGAGAAAAAATTGAACGTAGAACAACACCCATATAATACTTGGATCGATTTAGTCAGCCGTCGCCTTGGTGGTCAAACACTCGATTGCAGTGATGATTTTTTTGCCGAAATGGAAAATCTATTAAAACCCGATGCACCGGTGTTTATTTTTGATAAGTACACCGATCGAGGCAAATGGATGGATGGCTGGGAAAGTCGCCGCAAGCGTGTGGTCGGTCATGACTGGTGTGTCATTAAGCTAGGTGCACAAGGCATCGTACATGGCGTTAATGTTTGTACGCGTCACTTTGCCGGTAATGCGCCGCAAAAGGTCTCTATAGAAGCGTGCTCGATTCAAGGCGCACCGTTATCGGATACCAATTGGGTGACTATTTTAGAAACATCCGATGTTAAACCCGATAGCGATAACTTTTTTGATATCGAAAGCTCAAACGAATGGACCCACGTACGCTTGAATATTTTTCCAGATGGCGGTGTTGCCCGTTTACGAGTGTACGGCGAGCCGAGTATTAATTGGGATTGGTTCTTGCCAAATGAGCCGATTGATTTAGCGTACATTAAAAATGGCGCACGCCCGCTGGCTTGTAGTGACATGTTTTTCTCGTCAATGGAAAATTTAATCATGCCAGATCGCGGCAAGAACATGGGGGATGGTTGGGAGACCAAACGCCGTCGCGGTGGTCGTGAATGTGATTGGATTATTATTAAATTAGGCGCGGTGGGCAGCATTGAAAAAGTCGTAGTCGATACAGCACACTTTAAAGGTAACTTCCCAGATAGCTTTACATTAGAAGCAGTTTTACTTGAATCAGGGCAAATGCCAGATGATACAACGCAATGGCAAACCGTGATTAATCAAACCAAATTAAGCGCTGATGCGGAACATTTTTATAAAGATAACGTGGTGAGTGCTGGTCAGCAATTTAGTCACATTCGTTTGAATATGTATCCAGATGGTGGCATTAGCCGTTTGCGTGTTATTGGTTATCCACAACGAGGCTGATATGACACTTGATGACATTAATCAATTAAACAGCGAGCAAGCGCAACAAGCGTTTGCAAGTTGCTGCTCCAGTGATAGCTGGATCAATGCCATGGCCGCTGCACGACCGTTTGCAAGTGATGAAGCAATGCATCAAACCGCATTAACGATCTGGAATTGCTTAAGCGAAGCGGATTACCTTCAGGCATTTGAAGGGCATCCTAAGATTGGTGATGTAAACAGCTTGCGAGAAAAATACGCCAGCACCAAAGGCCTTGCTTCTAATGAGCAAAGTGGTGTTGATAACGCCAATGAACAAACATTATTGGATCTCGCCGATGCCAATGATGTTTACTTTGAAAAACATGGTTTCATTTTTATTGTGTATGCAACCGGTAAAAGTGCAGCTCAAATGTTAAAAATATTACGCAGTCGTTTACCGAATGATCGCCACACTGAAATACAAAACGCAGCAATTGAACAAAGTAAAATCACGGCGCTGCGCATTAATAAACTGTTAGGTTTCGTTGAATAAAATAAGGATGAATATGAAAAGTCCAATCACAACCCATATATTAGATGTGAACCTAGGCAAGCCTGCAACGAATGTGGCCGTCACGTTATACAAAATAGAACATGGCGATCATATTGAAATAGCAGAAGGCAAAACCAACAGTGATGGTCGTATTGTCGATTGGATGGGGAACGCACAGCGTGAATCTGGCGTGTATCGCATTACTTTTGATACAGACGGCTATTTTAAAAGCTTAAATCAAAACTGCTTCTACCCAAGCGTTAGCATTGATTTTAAAATTGAGCACCCTAATGAACATTACCATGTGCCATTATTGATCACTGCACATGGTTACTCTACTTATAGAGGCTCTTAATGGCTACGGTGATTCAACTCACGCCTGAACGATTAACTGAGCAGGCTTTTGCGATATTTGGCGATGTTATTCATATTGATGATAATGACCAGAGCATCAAGCCAATTATGATTAACGAAGGCACCACGGAGCGTTTCCATAAATTGGCAACCGTTGAGCTTAACGGCAAAAAAAAGTTTGACGGCGCACAAAACGCGCAAGCGATTATGAG
>JAWUXY010000018.1:0-14648 GCA_034111105.1 Bermanella sp.
ATATGCACCTTAAATCAGCAAGAGCCATTGCTGCTAAGGTGTCGTCTTATAGTTAATAGTGATTAAAGCGTCCCTGCTTAGTTCACCGCTTAATAATGACTCAACTTAATGCATGCAGCATGCCAAGTGCGTCATTTTAAAGCACTACATTAAAAGAAGGGGTGACAAAAACTGGACGAACATAGCATTCACCCAGTTTTTATAGGCACTAAGAAGAGGCTATAATTAAAAAGCACTGATGAATTTTTTGATTACGAGCAAAATCCTGAGGAATGCTTTGCGCACTAATATCGTCAATGACGAACTGTTTTAGTGCATCACGCTCCATTTTGAAGCGCCTAAAGTTATTCGAGAAAATTAATGTCCCACCAGGGCGCAAAATCCCCATGGCCAAAGTGATCAATTTCACGTGGTCGCGCTGAACATCAAAAATGTCCGACATACGCTTGGAGTTAGAAAAGCTTGGCGGGTCCATAAAGATTAAGTCATAGCGCTCTTTATTTTGCTGCGCCAGTTCTAGCCACGTTACACAATCAGCCTGTACAAATTCATGATTGGTATCGGCCAAGCCATTCAATGCAAGGTTTTTGCGCCCCCAGTTAAGGTATGTGTGAGACATATCAACGCTGGTAGTTGAACGCGCACCACCCACCGCAGCATGCACACTGCCCGCACAGGTGTAGCTAAATAGATTTAAGAAATCTTTGTTTTTTGACCACGCACCAATATCAGCACGAATAGGTCTGTGATCTAAAAACAAACCGCTGTCTAAATAGTCTTTAAGGTTAATATAAAAACGACAATCGCCCTCTTGCACTTCAAAGAACTGCTCTTGCTTGTCTTGTTTTTCATATTGGCGCTTGCCCTTTTGCATCATGCGCTGCTTTAACACAACTTGCCCACGGTCAATTTTTAACGCAACGGGTACAGCATCCAACACGTCACGCAGACGGTTTTCTGCTTTTTCTGGGTCAACCGATTTAGGTGGTGCGTATTCTTGAACATGTACCCACTTATCGTACACATCGATAGCAACCGAGTACTCAGGCATATCGGCGTCATACAAACGGTAGCAATTGGTGTTTTGTTTTTTCACCCAAGGTTTGATTTTTTTCAGATTTTTTTGCAAACGGTTGCACACCATTTGCGCGCCCTCGCCGAGCGTTGCAGCGTCATATACAGTAGTATTCTCTGGCTCGCTTTCTTCTAGTTGAGCCTGGGCTTGAGCCTTTTCACTTGAACCCTGCGAGATGGTATACAAAAATAATTTTGATGAAATCGCACCATTATAAAACTGATATTGTTTATGAGCGCGCATTTTAAATTGGTAGGCTTGACCTGGGTTACCGGTAAAAATACCCAGCGTCCAATTGGCAAAATGCTGCTTAACTAAACGACCAAAGGCCGAATACAAAGAACCAATGGCCACTTCGTCACTTAAGCGCTCACCGTAAGGTGGGTTACACAATACTAGGCCGGTTTCAGGCAGGCCTTTTTCTTTGTGCAGTTCATTTAGTGTTTGAGTTTTAAAATGAATAAAATGCATCACACCAGCACGGCGTGCGTTATCACGCGCTTTATTTAAAACCGATTCATCCATGTCGTAACCGATTAAAGTTAACTCTGCTTCTGATTCTTGCGCCGCTAATTTACGTGCTTGTGCATCGTCTTTAATGGCTTGCCATGGTTGCGGCTGAAAATTTTGCCATTTCTCAAACGCAAAACCTGCACGCAATAAACCCGGTGCAATATCAGCCGCCATTAACGCCGCCTCAATCAGTAACGTGCCCGAACCACACATAGGGTCAAGCAGTGCGCCATCTTCTTGCTTCATCACATCAGGCCAGCCTGCACGCAACAATAATGCAGCCGCTAAATTTTCACGCAGTGGCGCTAAACCTTGGCTTTGACGATAGCCACGACGGTGCAGTGATTCACCTGCCATATCTAACGACACAGAAACTGCATCGCGACTTAAGCGCACGTGAATACTAATATCAGGCTGATCCGAAATATCTGGGCGCGTGCCGGTTTTATCACGAAAGTAATCACATACCGCATCTTTAACTTTTAATGCACCAAAATGGGTATTGCGAATATCGTCATTGGTGCCCGAAAAATACACACGAAACGTTTGGCCATCGCTTAAATGCTCAGTCCATGGGATCTCAAGTAATTGCTTGTACATATCATCGGCATTGGCCACCGGAAAATGCGCCAATGGATACAGTACTCGGCTGGCCAAGCGCGACCACAAGCAAACTTTATAGCCTATGATGTGGTCAGGCTCGCAACTGACAAATGCCACCCCTATTTTAACGGCTTGCGCACCCAGATCGGTTACTTCTTTGGCCAGCAAAGACTCCAAACCTTTAGGGCAAGTGACGACCATTGATTGTTGTTCTATTTCATTCATGCACGCATCAACTTTTTATCTAATTTTGGCTTTGCCATTTAAGTTAAGAGCATGCGCTCTACACTGGCGATGTTTGTGTAATTTAAATCCGTTTACAGATCAATCACTTAGAATTTAATAACTTTTGGATCTAATAAAAACCCGTTAGAGAACAAATAAATCATTAACATAGGGCTGTAACCTATCCATACTGAAATCTGTGTTAGGCCAGTTTTAATGCCTAATACATGTTCAACATTTTCAAACAGAGGCAACGACGTATGAGAAGACAGAAGCGTGATATGGATCGCCGAGCATTCCAAAAAGGTTACATGGCAGGCGTTCAAGGTCGATCTAAAGACCTATGCCCAGATGGCACTGCCCACTTTAATTGGATGAGTGGCTGGCGTGAAGGTCGAGCTGATCACTGGGACGGCTACTCAGGCGTAGCTGGTGTACATCGACTTCCGGTTTAACTCACACTTACAACAAATTCTCGCTTAAATCATCAGGGCCCTAAAGGGGCCCTTTTCAATTCTAAAACACATCAATCTATTTAAATTAACGGCTCTTTATGGCTGCAATTGCATCGTTGGCTTGGGCAATAAGCTTTGGCCCTTCGTAAATAAAGCCCGAATAAATTTGCACTAAATCGGCACCCGCTTTCATCTTATCGGCCGCAGACGCACCATCAACAATACCGCCCACACCAATAATCGGCATTTTGCCATCTAAGGCAGCACTTAACCATTTAAGTACCTGTAATGAGCCTTCTTGTACGGGTAAGCCACTTAGACCACCCGCTTCGCTGGCGAACTTATGCCCTTGCACTGCATCGCGCTCAAGCGTGGTATTGGTGGCAATAACGCCATCCATTTGTGTCTCAATTAATGTTTTAGCCACCAGCTGTGTTTCTTCTTCGCTCATATCCGGTGCGATTTTCACCAAGATTGGCGTGTATTTTTCATGCTGTTTCTCAAGTTTCAGTTGAGCTTCTTTAAGTACTGACAGCAGTGAGGTGAGTGACTCGCCAAACTGTAAAGAGCGCAGCCCTGGGGTATTGGGGCTTGAGATATTAACGGTGATGTAATCCGCGTATTCGTAAGTTTTTTCTAAGCAGATAAGGTAGTCGCTATTGGCGTCTTCAACTGAGGTATCAAAGTTTTTACCGATGTTAATGCCCAAAATACCGTTGTATTTTGCCTTTTTGACCTGTTCAACAAGGTGGTCAACCCCTTTATTATTAAAGCCCATGCGGTTAATGATCGCTTGGTGTTCAGGTAAACGAAACAATCTAGGTTGCGGATTACCCGGTTGAGGGCGGGGTGTAATGGTGCCAATTTCGATAAAACCAAAGCCCAAACCACCGAGTGCATCAATGTAATCGCCATTTTTATCAAGACCTGCTGCAAGGCCAACCGGGTTTGCAAAGGTCAAACCCAATACTTCTACTGGCTGATTCGGCACTTTAGGTGCAAATAGGCCCAATAATCCTAAGCGCTTCGCAGCACCTAGCAAATCCAATGTTAACTCATGGGACGTTTCAGCATTGAATTTGAACAGACAATTACGCAGCAGTTTGTACACAGGCGAACCCTCAAGAAATTTGCGGCATATTATATAGAAAGCCATGCCTATTTGCTTATGGATTCACAAAAAAGGGGCTATTTATTAACTAAAGCAACCGAGTAACTGACTCAAACTGCTTATCCTTGGTGTACTGAATGCGAAATCGACCATGAATTCCGCTGTGACCAATGAATTGCCAAAGAATTTTCACTGGAAAACGAATACTGCGACCATCAAGCGCCTTGGCAAATACCTGATCAACCCCTTCATAAGCGCGCTGCACTTCATCCGGCGTCAAATGAATATCAACATCAATGATGTCCATCTAAAAATTACGCTTTGTTATTTTGTAATAGCTTGTTTTAACACACACCTAACCAAGTCTCTAGACTTGGTTAGGTGTGTTAATAATGGAGATCAGGCATTACCCTCAGAGGCTAAGCGGCTGGCCTGAGCAAGATCAAGCAGTTCACGCAATGCAACCGAGAACACGGCAAAGTCATTAATATCACTCTCCCTAAGCTCTGCCACTGTCTTACGCCACCGGCCAATCATTGGCTCACTTTGCTCCAGCCAAGTGGACATACGGGTTTCAATGTCCCCTTCTGGCAAGGTATTAATGATACTGGCCGTTAAGGTTCGCTGCTGCCAATCAAGATCATCGCGGTACGTTTCACGAGCAAGTGCCTGCCAGTGGCTTTGAACCGATACTTTATTAAGTTGCTCTAAGAACCATTCAAGATCTAAGTTACAACCGACTTGGTAATACGTTGCTGCCACGTCTTCGATATTACGATTGGTTTGTTCAGCGCCTTCAATAATACTCAAGGCTGAGAACATATTATTCGCACCGGCAACCGTTGCCGCTAGCTCTTCAGGCACGCCACCTTCAATTAATTTATCATAGAAATTCTGCCAAGCTTGCTTGCCTTCACCGGCTAAAAGATCTGACAGACGCGAACTAATATTGGCGGCCCGATCCCTAAAGCGAGTTACTTCATCCGCAATGCATAATTCGCGACGACGATTTCGTAAAAACCAACGAGACGCTCTTCGAATTAATCGCATCAAGGCCGCCATCATAAATTCTTGAATATCAGAGCTGACGGTATAATCCAATGCTTCTATTCGCTGCCACAGTTCATTCATGCGAAACACATCTCGTGCGGCAACATACGCTTTCACAATGGCATTTATGTCGGCTCCGGTACTATCACGCATGCGGTTCACATAAGTAATCCCCATGCGATTAACCATTTCATTGGCCAATTGTGTGGCGACAATTCCACTGCGCAGCTGGTGATCATATACCGCTTCAGGAAAACGCTTTGTCAGCATTTCCGGGAAGGCGTCTTCAAGGGCTTTTGCTAAATACTCATCTTGTGAAATTTCTTGTGTATTGAGCAGTTCTTTTAAATCCCCTTTTGTATAACTGATCAATACAGACAGCTCTGGGCGCGTTAAACCTTTCTTCTGATTTTTACGCTCTTCAAGATCGTCATCACTTGGTAAGAATTCTAAATCACGATTCAGTTTCTTTTGGCGTTCTAAATCGTTCATTAAGCGCTTATATTCATCCATACGCGTTTTAGCTTCACGATAAGCAAGTGCAATGGCTTGGGTTTGACGATAATTATTAATCAATACCAAATCAGATACTTGCTCAGTCATGCTTTCTAAGAATTCATTGCGCTGTTTTGTGGTTAAATCCCCAGCCAGTACCAATGCATTCAACAGAATTTTGATATTTACCTCATGGTCTGAGCAATCAACCCCAGCGGCATTATCAATAAAATCTGTAAATGAGGCGCCTTTGCCTTTTAAAGCGTATTCGATACGGGCACGCTGTGTAATACCTAAGTTGCCCCCTTCACCAATCACTTTTGCCTGTAATTGTTTACCATTGATACGCAAGCTATCGTTGGCCTTGTCACCGGCAGCAGCATGGGATTCAGCACTTGATTTCACGTAAGTACCAATGCCGCCATTCCAAATTAAATCCACGGGCGCTTGTAACAACGCATGAATTAAATCGTTAGGCGACAACCTGTCAACTTTAATACCGAAACAACTTTTCATCTCAGCTGAGATTTCAATAGATTTTGCAGAACGATTAAAAATACCGCCCCCTTTTGAAATCAGTTTTCTTTCGTAATCACTCCACGAACTGCGTGGTAAATTAAATAGGCGCTCACGCTCTTTAAATGTCGCTTTTACATCCTCTGGATTGGGATCAATAAAAATATGCAAGTGATTAAAAGCCGCTACCAATTTAAGGTATTCACTGCGCAACATACCGTTACCAAATACATCACCGGCCATATCGCCAATACCAATAACAGAAATAGATTCCTTTTGAACATTTAAGCCCAATTCACGAAAATGGCGCTGTACAGAAACCCAAGCGCCTTTGGCGGTAATGCCCATTTTTTTATGGTCATAGCCAACACTGCCGCCACTGGCAAATGCATCCCCTAACCAAAAGCCACGCTCTTGCGCGATACCGTTAGAAATATCACTAAAAGTTGCGGTCCCTTTATCAGCAGCCACAACCAAGTACGGATCGTCATCATCAAATCGAAAGACTTGTTCAGGTGGAATCACTTTACCTTCAAGTAGGTTATCCGTTACATCCAGCAGGCCTGAAATAAAGGTTTTATAGCATTCAATGCCTTCAGCTAAAAACGCATCACGATCCCCTTCTGGCGGTTGTTTAGCAATAAAACCACCTTTAGCACCCACAGGCACAATCACAGAGTTTTTAACTTGCTGTGCTTTTACAAGACCCAGCACTTCGGTGCGAAAATCTTCAAAACGATCTGACCAACGTAAACCACCACGGGCCACTTTACCGCCACGTAAGTGCACACCTTCAACGCGAGGGCTGTAGACAAAAATCTCATACAAGGGTTTTGGTAGCGGTATATCACTAATTTCACGTGGGCTAAACTTAAATGATAAGTAGCGTTTTAACTCACCATCTTTGTCTTGTTGGAAAAAGTTAGTACGTAAAGTGGCACTTAACAATTCAATATAGCGTCTAAAAATACGATCTTCATTGAGGCTTTCAACTTGATCCAGCATTTCAGTAAATTTGGCATCTAATGCTTCTAACTGCTTATTGCGAGCTTCGATATTTGCGTTGGTTAATTTAAATCGAGTGAAAAAATAATTAACAACAAATGAGGTTATTTCCGGATACTTACATAATGTATCTGCAATAAACGACTCAGAAATACCAAAGCGTATTTGTTTCATGTAACGCGCATAGGCACGTAATAACGCCACTTCTCGCCAACCTAACTTGGCACCAAGCAACAAGCGATTAAAACTGTCGTTTTCGGCTTTACCAAACCAAATAGCTCGGTACGCATCTTGAAAATTTTCTTTGCTTTCATGCAAGTCAATATTATCGCTGAAGGTATATACAAGACTAAAATCATGCATCCAAAATTGCTTACCATCACTCCTGTGTATACCATATGGGTGCTCGCCGATGACTCGCAACCCTAAATTTTCTAAGATAGGAATCACATCAGAAAGTGGTAATAATTTGTCTGCATTAAATAATTTAAATTTAAAATTGCCGCCAGTATCCGCTACATTACGATAGAGACTCATAGAAATATCGTCACTGGATGCCATGGTCATTATGTGCTGTATATCAACGACCGCGGTACGTGGTAAAAATTCTTCGCGATAGCTTGAACCAAAACTATGACGATACTGTTGGAAGTATTGATTCCCCTTTTCTTCACCCACACCTTCAATTAAAGAGGACATTAAGTCGTCCTGCCAAGAGCGTGCAACCGCTTGAATATCTTTTTCAATGCGCCTCTCATCAAATTCAATTTTTTCTGACGGGTTCAATTTAAGTGTAAATAGCGTACGCGCTAAAATAGACTCAGAAAAATACGTTGTGAATTCAATATCAACTGGGTTAAACGCTTCGATCAAAATATTCTGCATTTTATGACGCAGTTCAGTGTTGTATAAATCACGTGGTACATAAATTAAACACGATAAAAATTTATTCAGCTGATCTTGTCGAACAAAAATATGGGTCCGACGGCGCTCTTGGATATTTAAAATGCCAATGGCTGATCGCGCTAGGTGATCAATATCTGTATGAAACAACTCATCACGCGGGTACACCTCTAAAATATGCTGTAATTCTTTACTGTGATGACTACCCGAATTCAAACCAGAGCGTTTAATAACTTGTTTGGTTTTATTGCGCACAATGGGAATATTAAATGAGCTTTCGGTATACACATTCGAGGTGAACATGCCCAAGAATCGACGACCACCTGTCACTTGACCTTGCTCATCGACTTGTTTAATTGTGATGTAATCAGGATAGGCTGGACGATGAATACGAGAACGGCGACCCGACTTAGTTAACGCAATTAATTGCGGTGCCAATATTAATGCCTTCATGCTTTCTGATAAGTCATCAACAATGACTTTATTAGGGCCATGCACCTCTTTTTTGAACAACCCTGTCACGCTGCTCTTATCGCGAATGGCCACTGTTTTGTCGCCTTGCTTCTCTATCGAAATATCTTCACAACCTAAAAAGGTAAAATGGTCGTTTGCCAACCACTCCATAAACGCCACTGATTCGCTTATGTCCTTTTTATTAAATGGGCCTTTGCTA
This sequence comes from Bermanella sp., assembly GCA_034111105.1. Lineage (GTDB taxonomy): Bacteria > Pseudomonadota > Gammaproteobacteria > Pseudomonadales > Oceanobacteraceae > Bermanella. The sequence goes on from JAWUXY010000018.1 coordinate 8,625, forward strand.
TTTTTTATCCATTCTAGCGCCTCTTGGCACTTACCTTTGGTTTCTGCAAAATCATCGACCACCAAACGAGTTTCGTCCAAAATTTCTCTTAAAGACGCCCCAAGGTCTTTCAGTACTTTCTCGTCGGTATGGCGGTCAACCTCCACATAAACAATGGCCTCTCTTGGATTTTCGGTATGATCAAGAGGGGATTTTAGGTCTAGCTCGCCTTTTTCACTCCGGTCTACGTGCATGACGGCATGGTTAATAAAGTGAATCGACATCTCACGGCGATTCAATTCCATGCGAATAGAGTCAACTAAGAATGGAACATCTTTATGCAGCACCTCGACAATCGTATGTGTTGACTGCCAACCATGTTCTTCGAAATCAGGATTAAACACTCGAATTTTGCTGTCACCTGCGCACTTCTGCATGAAGTTCCAACACGCTAAAGTGGCCCCATATAAATCATCAATTTTGCGATTTTCCAGCTCTTGCGCTGGGGTCGCAGCATAGTAGGTTTTGGTAAACTGCTTGATGGCCTCAGCATGGCTTTTTGGCACCTCAGCCATGAGTCTTTCGATTAAAAGACCGACTTGAGGGTGGACGTCCTTATTCAACAAGTTGTTCATCTTAGATCCTATGGGGATTTATCTATAAATAAATGATAGTTTAATCATCCAAAAACGCGCACACATGATGCAAAGCAATTTTTTGAACACATTGGAACTCTTTTAATAAGATGTCATCTTATCCTTGACCCGCAAGGAAAATTTTCTAAAATGCTTGCAAAAACAAAAACTTGGAAATGGTCATATGACAAATCGTGAGCACATCACAGCGTTACAAACCAGCTTACAAGAACACATAATTGGGCAACCGGACTTAGTAAATGCCCTCTTAATCGCCCTTTTAGCCGATGGTCACTTACTGGTTGAAGGCGCACCAGGTCTAGCTAAGACCAAAGCCATCAAAACCCTCGCTGACTGCATCGAAGGTAACTATCAGCGTATTCAGTTCACGCCGGACTTACTGCCAGCCGACATTACAGGTAGTGAAATCTATCGTGCTCAAACTGGCGAATTTACCTTTCAAAAAGGCCCACTATTTAATAATTTAGTCTTAGCTGACGAAATAAACCGGGCACCTGCCAAAGTACAATCAGCATTATTAGAAGCCATGGCTGAGCGACAAGTAAGTGTGGCCGGTACAACCTATGACTTAGATAAACTGTTTCTGGTTATGGCCACGCAAAACCCAATCGAACAAGAAGGCACCTATCCTCTACCCGAAGCACAGCTTGATCGCTTCTTAATGCTGGTGCGTATTAATTATCCAAGCGCTGAATCTGAAACCAAAATTTTGCGTCTGGCCAGAGGCGAAGCACAAGAAAATGCGACCCCTTTACCTTCTGAAAAATTAAGCTCGGCAAATATTTTTTCAGCTCGCCAAGAAGTGCTCTCTATGCACTTAAGTGAACGTGTTGAGGAGTACATCGTGCAATTAATAATGGCCACTCGTCAACCACTAGCTTACGGTGATGACATGGCCAGTTGGATTGAGTTTGGCGCCAGCCCTCGTGCCACCATTGCACTTGATCGCTGCGCTCGCGCCCATGCTTGGCTAGCCGGTAAAGACTTTGTCAGCCCTGATGATGTTCAAGCCGTATTGCATAACGTATTGCGCCACCGTTTGATCATTAGTTTCGATGCTGAAGCCACTGGCATGAACACAGATAAAGTGATCAACGAATTAATCATGCGCGTGGCAGTGCCATAACGGAATCGCCATGACAAACCTAGCTAATAGCGACTTAGACTACCTCGAAGGGTTTTTCCCGGGCAGTGCGTTTACCGATGAGCATCAATTAACCCAATTGCGTATGCTGGCAAAACGTTTACGCCTAGCGAGCCTGCCACAAATTCATGGCATGTTAGCAGGCGGTCACGCCAGTAAACAAAAAGGTCGAGGGTTAGATCTTGATCAACTGCGCCAATATTTACCCGGCGATGATATTCGCACCATTGACTGGCGTGTGACTGCCCGCACCCAAACACCCCACACTCGAGTTTACAAAGAAGAACGTGAACGCCCTGTTGTGATCATGTGCGATCAACGTACACCAATGGCGTTTGGCTCGCAGCGCAGCTTTAAGTCAGTAGTAGCCGCACAATGTGCCTCTATTATTGCGTGGGCTGCACTTGATCACGGTGATCGCGTGGGCGCATTCATTTTAGGTGACGATGACGAAAAAGACTTTCGCCCTAAACAAAGAGCTCAGCACGTACTGCAAATTTTACGCTCAATAAATGATTTTAATCATCGCTTAAAGCAGCATAAACAAGTGCAGAATAGTTTAAGTGAGTGTTTGAAAAAATTACACAAAGGGGTAAAACCCGGCACCTCTATTTATCTTATTAGTGATTTTTTTGACTTAAGCCCAGACGACAAAGCCGCCCTGTTTAACTTAAAGCGCCACAATCATGTGGTGGCATTGCAAGTGTACGATGCATTAGAGCGAAAAATGCCGCCGCCAGGAATGTATGGCGTCACGGATGGCCTAAACGAAGGGTTTCTAGATACGCAAAGCAAGCAGTCACAAAGTGCCTACAAAGAAGCGGTTGATGTCTTCCAGCAGGGTATTGAACAAACATTTAAACAGCTGGCCATTAATCATCATCAAGTGGATGCTTCAGAGATTCCTTACATGGCACTAAAAATTGCACTCGAGCAACGAGGTGCAAGATGAACCCATTAGATCAACTAAACGATATTCACTTACCGCAGGCGGTGTCTTATTGGCCACCGGCATGGCCTTGGTGGCTGTTATTAGTTTGTATCGTTGCACTGATTGTTTTAGGGCTTTGGTATAAGAAACGCCAAGCATGGCGTAAACAAGCATTACAACAATTGCAGACATTCGATTGGCAAACACCACAACAAGCCTACCGCGACAGCAATAAACTGCTTAAGCAAATTTGCATACAAAAGGTCGATAACAAGTGCGCTAATTTAAGTGGCGAATCATGGCTGAGCTTTTTAGACTCACACGTCAAGCAACCCATTTTTTTACCGGATCTTCGCCCTTTTGCTTACATACTCGATGAACCCAACATTCAAATGGACCCCAACACGTTACGCGACGCCATTAAACGTTGGATAAGGAAAGTAAAATGCTGAGTCTACACTGGCCTTGGTTGCTACTCGCCCTGCCACTGCCTCTTTTGGTTTATTATTGTGTACCGCCACATCAGCAAAGCCATAGCCAAGTCTTTGCACCAAGCTTAATGATGCTCGCCGAGCAAAAAAAACTGGGCACACAAAAAACGCCCTTACTAACCTACTTATTAGTAGCCGCCGCATGGAGCTGTTTAGTATTGGCCAGCGCCCGCCCTATTTTTGTAGGCGAGCCACAAGCCATTACCGAAACCGATCGCAATATGATGCTGGCTGTTGATATTTCAGGCAGCATGGCCGAGGAAGATATGGCGGTAAATGGTCGGTTAATTAACCGCTTACAAGCCGTAAAAGTCGTGCTCACTGATTTTATCGAACAACGCAAAGGCGATCGCTTAGGGCTTATTTTATTTGGCTCTAAAGCCTATATTCAAACACCATTGACGTTTGATCTAACCACCCTTGAGCAACTTTTAAATGAAGCTCAATTAGGGTTGGCAGGCAAACAAACCGCCATCGGCGATGCCATTGGTTTAGGGGTAAAGCGTTTACAATCGTTACCTGAATCAAATCGCGTATTAATTTTATTAACCGACGGGCAAAATACCGCCGGTGAGATCGAGCCCCTGCAAGCCGCCAAGCTTGCCGCACAGGCAGGCGTGAAAATTTATACCGTCGGCATCGGCGCTGACGAGTTAATCAAACAAGGTTTTTTTGGCCCACGACGGGTTAATCCAAGTCGTGATTTAGATGAACCCACCTTAATTGAAATCGCAAAAAGCACTGGTGGGCAATACTTTCGCGCACGTAACCTAGAAGAGCTTGATAAAATCTACGCCTTACTTGATGACCTCGAAGAAATTGAAGTGCAGCAACAAATGATTCGGCCGGAGAAATCCCTCTTTCATTACCCTCTTGCCTTGGCACTGCTTTTGACATTGTTAATTTATGCGCAGCAACAAGCATGGTTTCATACATTAACCGCACGCTTCTCTGGTAATAAGGCGAGCACTCATGTCTGATTTTCATTTATTACGCCCGGAGTGGATTCTATTAATCTTACCCTTGGCGCTATTGTTTTTCTTTAAGCAAATAAAACCATTACGTGCGGGTAATTGGCAGTCGGTTATTTCACCTAAATTGCAACAACATGTGCTATTTAACACCCAGCAAAAAAGCAGTCAGCGACTAACGCAGAGCGCTTTGTGGTTAGGCGCATTATTGGCAATATTGGCACTGAGCGGCCCAAGCTGGCAAAAACAAAGTTCAGAAGTGTACCGCTCTGAACAAGGGCTTGTTATTGGCTTGGACCTATCCCTTTCCATGACATCGCAAGACATTGCACCGTCTCGTGTGCAGCGTGCAAAATATAAAATAATGGATGTACTACAAGCGCAACGCGGGCAGAACATTGGTTTAATTGCTTATGCTGGTGATGCTCATGTGGTTAGCCCACTTACCCAAGACAGCAACACAGTTAAATCATTATTACCGCCACTTGACCCTTACATCATGCCAAGTCAGGGCAGTAATTTAATGGCTCTGGCACAAGAGGCCGTCAATTTATTCGAGCAAGCAGGCAGCTCCCCTCGCACCTTTTTATTGGTCACCGACGGCGTTGAAAGTCGAGACATACAAGGTGCCGCTGATTTATTTAATCAAGCGGATATCCGCCTTGCCATTTTAGCGGTGGGCACCGAGCAAGGTGCGCCTATGGTGCAACCGGATGGGCGTTTCTTTAAAGACAGCAAAGGCCAAGTCATTATGCCGCCATTGGAATGGGATAACCTACAAGCACTGGCGCGTGCCACATCGGCAAAAATAGAACGTCTAACCAACAATGACCGTGACATTAGCGCACTGCTTGGCAGTCTCTCTTCAGCCAATAGCTTTAAAAAGGATGACGATGAAAACATGGAGTTTGATCAATGGTTAGACAGCGGTTACTGGTTATTATTACCACTGCTTTTATTATGTTTAGGTGCATTTAGAAAAGGCGTTGTGTTGAGCCTCGCACTGTTCATTTTAATACAGCCGAACGACAGTTTTGCCCAAGTGGACTTACCGGATGTGTTATTGAACGGTGACCAACAAGGGAAGAAATACTTTGAGCAAGACCCAGCCAAGGCCGCCGAACATTTTAACAGCCCAAAATGGAAAGCCAGCAGTTTGTATAAAGCCGGTGACTACCAAGGCGCATTGGATATCTGGCAACAGTTTGATGACCCTCAAAGTCTTTACAACCAAGGCAATGCACTCGCGCAATTACAAAAAATAGACAAAGCCATTGCAGCCTATGATGCAGCATTAAAGCAACAACCTGATCTTGAAGACGCATTAGCCAATAAAAAAATATTAGAGCAGCTAAAACAAAATCAAGAAAATAACGAACAGCAAAACCAAGACGGCTCAGACTCACAGGAAAACCCTTCCGATCAAAACCAAGAGTCAGGCGAGCAATCGGATCAAGAGCAATCTCAACAAAGCGATTCGCAACAGTCCGATTCTCAAAAAAGTGACTCTCAGTCGAGCGAGTCAAATGATGGTCAAGAGTCGAGCGATCAAAGCGCACAAGGCAATCAGTCCGACGATGAAAAAAACAGTGACAACCCTCTCGAACAAGCGCAAACCGAAGCCGAAAAGCAGCGCCAAGAAGAGATGGAAGAAATGAAACAGCAAATGGCGCAACAACAAAGCGACGAGTCATCACAAAACGAAAAACAAGAAGGTGATCCGGCTAATATGCAGATGCAACCTAAAAGCCAAGAAGATTTAGAACAAGAACAAGCCATGAAACAATGGATACAACGCATACCCGATGATCCGGGTGGTTTATTGCGTAATAAATTCTTATATCAATATCAA
>JAWUXY010000019.1:0-69676 GCA_034111105.1 Bermanella sp.
ATGCAGACCAATGATATCACCTGCATAGGCTTCTTCGGCCGCTTCACGGTAGCCTGCCAAAAAGGTTGAGGCCTCCCCAATGCGAACCTCTTTACCGATGCGCACGTGCTTGGCTTTCATGCCCTTTTCATACTTACCCGACACAATACGCATAAACGCCACGCGGTCACGGTGTTGCGGGTCCATGTTGGCTTGAATTTTAAAAACAAAGCCGGTGAATTTTTCTTCTGTTGGGGCTACATCGCGGTCTTCTGTTTTACGCACTTTTGGTGTTGGCGCCCACTTAATTAAACCATCTAACATGTGGTCCACACCAAAGTTACCCAATGCCGTACCAAAATAAACCGGTGTCAGCTCGCCTGCTAAAAACATTTCAAGATCAAATGGGTTTGATGCACCACGAACCAACTCCACTTCTTCACGGAAGTCATCGGCATAGGCACCTAAGGCGGTATCAAATTCAGGGTTATCTAACCCTTTGATCACACGACGCTCTTGAATGGTGTGGCCCTGACCCGTTGAGTACAGAATCACTTCATCGTCATATAAGTTGTATACACCTTTGAATTCTTTACCCATGCCAATAGGCCAAGTAATCGGCGCACACATGATATCGAGTACATCTTCAACTTCATCCATAACATCAATCGGATCGCGGGTATCACGGTCTAATTTGTTCATAAAGGTGATGATTGGGGTATCACGTAGACGGGTAACTTCCATCAATTTAACGGTACGTTCTTCTACACCTTTGGCGGCATCAATAACCATTAAGCAAGAATCAACCGCCGTTAGGGTGCGGTAGGTATCTTCCGAGAAGTCTTCGTGCCCTGGTGTGTCTAATAGGTTAACCAAGCAATCGTGATATGGGAACTGCATAACCGAGGTAGTAATAGAGATACCGCGGTCTTTCTCCATTTGCATCCAATCGGATTTAGCGTGCTGATTCGAACCACGACCCTTTACCGTACCGGCTTTTTGAATGGCGTTGCCGAACAACAATACTTTTTCAGTAATGGTGGTCTTACCCGCATCGGGGTGAGAAATAATAGCGAATGTGCGGCGCTTGCCCACTTGTGTCACTTGGTTGCTCATATTCGGCTTTTTAGATGATCAGAAATTGCCGAGCATTATATCTGCCAACGGCCTAAGTTACGAGCATGTCAGGTTGCCATGCTCGCGAAGGAAAACGTGAACGCCAGTGAATCATCACTGGCCTAGCACTTAAGCGACTTTTTGATTCGCCGCTTTGTTTGCCAGCATTTCATCGTATGTGCCTTTGAAATCAATCAATTGATTGTCTTTGATTTCAATCACACGCGTGGCCAATGACGATACAAACTCGCGGTCATGGCTGACAAAAATCAAGGTGCCATCAAAGTCTTTAAGGGCATCGTTTAATGCTTGAATGGATTCCATATCCAAGTGGTTAGTAGGCTCATCCATGATAAGAACGTTTAAGTCCATCATCATCAACTTGCCGAACAATAAGCGGTTCTTCTCACCACCTGAGCACACCCGAGCTTTCTTGTTGAAGTCGTCGGCGGTGAATAATAAACGGCCCAACATAGCGCGTACTTTTAAATCATCATGTTTTGGTGTGCGCCACTGGCTCATCCATTCGAACAAGGTGAGGTCGCAATCAAAATCTGTGGTGCTGTCCTGCGGGCAGTAACCCAGCGTCGCGTTTTCAGACCATTTCACCACACCGTGATTAGGTGAGATTTGATCCATCAAGCAGCGTAAGAACGTGGTTTTACCCGCGCCGTTTTCACCAATGACGGCAAGCTTAGCGCCTGCTTCAAGGATAATATCGCCGCCTTTAAATAAGGTTTCGCCGTCAAAGCCATGAGACAACTGCTCTAGCTCAAGTACTTGACGGTGTAGTTTTTTGTCTTGGCGCAAGCTGATAGACGGGGTTTGACGAGAGCTTTGCTTCACTTCATCTAACGTGATCTTATCCATTTTCTTCGCACGAGACTGAGCTTGCTTTGACTTTGAAGCATTAGCCGAGAAGCGATTTACAAACGCTTGCAGCTCGTCAATTTCGGCGCTTTTCTTCGCGTTTTCGCCCAACAACTGATCACGGATCAAAGTAGACGCTTCTACAAAGTACTCATAGTTACCTGGGTAAATACGCAGCTCGCCGTAATCGATATCGGCCATGTGCGTGCACACTGAGTTTAAGAAGTGACGATCGTGGGAAATTATAATCATGGTGCTTTTGCGTTTATTCAACACATCAGCCAGCCAGTTAATGGTATCGATGTCCAAGTTGTTGGTTGGCTCATCGAGCAACAGGATTTCTGGGTTGGCAAATAGTGCCTGCGCCAATAGCACACGTAGCTTCCAGCCTGGGGCCAGTTGCTTCATTAGGCCATAATGAAATTCTTCTTCGATGCCTGCTTCTAGCAAGATTTCACCGGCACGGCTTTCGGCGCTGTAACCATCCATTTCGGCGTATTCAGCTTCAAGATCGCCCACACGCATGCCGTCTTCTTCGGTCATGTCTGACTTAGCATAAATCGCATCACGGGCTTGTTTGATTTTCCACAGGGCCACATCCCCCATGATAACCGCATCCACCACTGAGAACTCTTCAAAGGCGTATTGATCCTGACTCAGCGTACCCACCTTGTTCCCAGGGGTAATCGACAGATTACCCGAGGTTGGCGTCAACTCACCACTTAGGATCTTCATGAAGGTGGATTTACCACAACCATTCGCCCCAATTAAGCCATAACGATTGCCGTGGCCAAACTGTGCAGAGATGTTTTCAAACAAAGGCTCGGCGCCAAATTGCATGGTGATGTTTGCGGTTGTAATCAAAAAGGTATCCTGGGGCGGGCGCTCAAAAAGCAGCAATGCCAAATAAGGTAATAATTGGGCGCACTATATAGATCAAGGCGGGTTTTGTCGAGGCAGCTGTATGGATTTTAATCAACTCAAGTCTATTTCGGTTAGTCATAGGCTTATGGGCGTTGTTTTAGGGTGTGAAATCAGGCATTCCATGGGAGCCTAGAAAATGTCCTTTTTGGCTTCAGGCCTGGCGATATGGGCATCACCTGCTTGCATTAGCTAATCCTAAGTATTTATTGCCATTCATAAAAGCGTAACTCTCCTCAACAGCATCATAATACATAAGCTAACACCCTCCTCAAAACGGTTGAAATATTTCAGGTGCTAATGACAATTTACTGCCGTTAACGGACTGGAACCAAAGCACAATTAGCAGTAACCTCAAAAGATAAAAATTAACGGTGAGCCCTATGTTTATAAGCACGCTTGATTTGTTTAAAGTGGGGATTGGCCCTTCAAGTTCTCACACTATGGGGCCAATGGAAGCCGCGGTCGATTTTCGTTTTAAAATATCGGCTTTATTAACAAAACAGCATGCACATCAGCACACTGTTAAAGAAGCCAATTTTGTTCGGTGCACTCTTAAAGGTAGCCTAGCCTTTACCGGTAAAGGCCACGCAACCGATAAAGCTATCATATTGGGCCTGCACGGCTTTCGCCCTAAAGCGTTGGCAAACATCAATGTCACAGCCAAACTTCAAGCACTTGAAACACAAACCCATATTGATCTGGATGAAGGTGAAATTAATTTTGATCCGCAGAACAATATAGAATTCGATTTTGGCCCACCATTACCTGAACACCCCAACGGTTTAATTTTTGATTTTGTTAGGGACGGCCAAACCGTTTTAAGTGAAACCTACTTTTCGATTGGCGGCGGATTTATAACCACGCTTTCAGATATTCAAGCAATTGAAGCCCCCATCAAAATTCATAATGAACACACTTGCCCATTTGCCTTTGACAGTGCCAAAAGTATGCTGCAAATGAGCCACGAACATAAACGATCGATTGCGCAAATGAAGTATGCAAATGAGCTATGCTTTAACTCCAAAAAAGCAGTCGATGAACAACTGGCTACTTTATGGTCCGCCATGCAAAACTGCATTAAATTAGGTTTGAATGCTGACGAGATACTGCCCGGTGAATTACACATTCAGCGCCGCGCAAAGCAACTGTATCAACAATTAGATAATGCCGATCCTACTTGCACGGTTAATGATTGGCTGTGCGCCTACGCTATGGCCGTTAATGAAGAAAATGCCGCCGGGCACATGGTGGTCACCGCACCAACTAATGGTGCAGCAGGCGTTGTGCCTGCTGTGCTGTATTATTTTATGAAACATGAAAATGGCCACGAAGAACAAGCCCAAGAATTCCTGTTAACGGCAGGCGCTATCGGAGGATTAATCAAACACAAAAGTTCTATATCCGGTGCTGAGGTTGGCTGCCAAGGTGAAGTGGGCAGCGCATCGGCCATGGCGGCAGCCGGTTTGTGTGCGGTTCGTGGCGGCACCACAGAACAAATTGAAAATGCCGCAGAAATTGCACTTGAACATCACTTAGGTATGACCTGCGACCCCGTTGCAGGCTTAGTACAAGTTCCTTGCATTGAGCGCAACGGTTTTGGTGCGATTAAAGCCTATACCGCCGCTAGCTTAGCCCTTCGCGGTAACGGCAAGCATTTTATGCCGCTCGATAGTTGCATACAGGCCATGAAGCAGACCGGCTTGGAAATGTCTCATAAATACAAAGAGACATCATTGGGTGGCCTTGCTGTGAGCATTACTGAGTGTTAAATCTTTCTGAGCAGTACGCGTTAATAAACACGCTGAACAGCATGCCGTTTTTATCAAAAGAAACTAGGCAGTAAATGCAGTCGAGTAATTGAGCTGTGATAAATGATACGGTTATTTCTCGCCACTAAGCATGTGTAGAAGACAATAACTTAATTTACGGCGCCCCTATAAAAACATCAATAAGTATCAAAATAACTCAATAAATGTAAATATTGATCCTTTATGTAAATTCCAGTCCATCAAACCGCCTTATAGTTGAGTCCTCATTTAAAAGGAGATCTCAATGAAAACCACACTTTTATTAGCACTATTGGCTATGACGCCCCTAACAAGCCTCGCCTTCAGCCTAATAAGCCCAGACATCCAAGAGGGCTCACGCATGAAACACGCACTGAGCTTCAATGGTTTTGGCTGTAGCGGCAACAATGAATCGCCCCAATTAAACTGGAGCGATGCGCCGAAAGGTACGAAGAGTTTTGCCATAACCGCTTATGACCCTGACGCCCCTACTGAGAGTGGTTTTTGGCACTGGGTGGTTTTAGATGTCCCCGCGTCACTCACCACAATGGCTCACGGTGCTTCGGGTAAACTGAAGCAGGCTAAAGAAAAAATGAATGATTACGGCATCAAAGGCTATGGCGGCCCCTGCCCACCAAAAGGCCATGGCATGCACCGCTACCAGTTCACGGTGTGGGCCTTACCAACAGAAAAGCTCGACATACCCGATAATGCATCCAACGCCGTTGTTGGCTTCATGCTCAACGCAACATCACTGGGTAACGCGCGCTTAACCAGTACATTTGTTAACGAATAAACCAATCCACGAGGCGCTATGCAACAAGCTATTGTACAAACCGGTCAGTTTCACAGTGTACTGAAGCAACCTCTGCACAATGTGCTTGTGTATGCGCCGACTATTATCTGGGTTAAAAAAGGCTATAAGCAACTTTTATGGCGAGACAACGCATTAGAGTTTGACCAAAAAGACTGGTTAGTTGTGCCTGCTAACCAGTATTTGACGTTCACCAATATGACACGCCATGATATTTTTTATTCTCAAGTACTCACGTTACTTGAGCCCCCGCCAGAGCAATGGCTGCAAGATGAAACACCGTTACCGCGATCGGCTGAGCCGAGAATAAAAACAACTGAAGCACTGATTTATTGCTTTAATATGTTAAGTGAAATGGCCGACAAAAATTTATCTATCGAGACCCAAAAACAATTGTTACTTGGGTTTTACCAAGCACTGCGAGAAACGAATCAGCTCACATTATTATTTCCAAACGCGGTGTCTCATTTAAGTGAAAAAATAGCGCGCTACCTAAGCAATAGCCCAGGCGAGGATCATAAATTAGATATTGTGGCTGCGCACTTTTCCATGAGTCGTGCGACTCTTATTCGCAAGCTGGCCAGTGAAGGCTCAAGCTTTCGACAAATATTAACCGAGATTCGTATGGGTTATGCGCTGAGCCTGTTACAAGAATCTAAAAGCCAGCTGGATGTTTCACTGGCTTGTGGCTATCAATCGCAAAGCCGTTTCTCTAGCCGCTTTACTCAACAGTTTGGTTTAACGCCACGCCAATATGCAAACACATTAAGTAAGCGCCAAGCTTGATGCATTGCATCAGTGTACGCTTAATTAAAACAAACTATAAAAACAAAAAAGCCAATTTAGTACTCTCTAAACTGGCTTTTATGATTTATTTTTAATGTTGTGATGTTTTATTTTTCGGCAATCACATACTTTAGAATTTCAACAATTTGCTCGGGGGTTTGTGCCCACGCCATGGCTGCACCATCCACTTCTTTTAACGGGTGAATTATGCTTTCATCATGCAATGTAATATAAGGTTTGCCTAACGCAGCGCACATACCCGCATCAAATGCGGCATTCCATTGTTTGTATTTATCACCAAAGCGTACCACGGCCATGTCGCAATGCTCGATCATGTTTTTAGTACGAATTGAATTCACTTTTGATGATTTATGATCGCGCCAAAAGCTGTTCTCTTCTGCGCCTAATACATCGCCTGCTGCGTCACTGGCTTCGTGATTGGTCACAGCAGAGGTAAATACAACAGGTAGATTGAATGCTTGCGCACCCTGTTCGATTTGCTGGCGCCAATCAGTATGAATTTCACCGGATAAATAAACGGTCCACGTTTTCATAAATACTTCTCCTAATGATTACTGCACTGAACCTGACAGTGCGATCTCATTCAATGCGTTCACTAAACGTTGATTTTGATCTGTGGTGCCCACCGTAATACGCAAGCAGTTTTTCAGTAGTGGGTGGCCGCCATCTAAACATTTGATTAAAATGCCTTTTTCTTTTAAGTCTTCAAACCAATGACGCGCCATGCCATCCGGTGTACGCACCAATACAAAATTCGCTTCACTCGGAAAAATTTCCAGACCACTAATAGCCGCAAGGTCGTTCATAAGTACCACTCGGTCTACGCGTAATTGTTCGGTTTGCATCACCAACATATCAAAATGCTCTAACGCAAATAAAGCACTGGCTTGAGTTAACGAGTTAATATTATAAGGCATGCGAATTTTTTCTAACTCACCTAACCATTCTTTAGAGCCAATCAACAAACCTAAACGCAAACCCGCTAAGCCTACTTTTGATAGGGTACGCATCACTAATACATGATCGTATTTTTCTAACAGATTTAAGTGATCCGCATCGGTAAAGGCGGTATAGGCTTCATCTAACACAACCAAACCTTGAGACGCCTCTATAATATGTTTAATAGCGCCTTGATCCCAAAGGTTACCGGTTGGGTTATTGGGCTGAGCAAGAAAAATCAGTTCAGGGTCATGTTCAGCAATGGCCGCTAACATGGCGGGCTCGTCCAATTCAAAGTCAGCGGTTAAAGGCACACCCACATAATTAAGGCCGCAAAAAATAGCGATCATTTTGTACATCACAAAACCCGGCTCTGGCGCTAAAATAGTCGCACCCGGTTTTGCCACCGCCATGGCCAGCATTTGAATAATCTCATCACTGCCATTGCCCAATAAAATATCGTACTGCTCATTCACACCCATTTCTTCACGCAGGGCGTCTTTCACCATTTGCCCACTCGCATCTGGGTAGCGATTAATCGGCACGTCTTTTAATAAATCAGCCCACGCTTCACGAGCAACCGCTGGCCAAATGTATGGGTTTTCCATGGCATCAAGCTTAAGCATGCCTTCGGCACTTGGTACTGGATAAGCGGTTAAATCTAAGATTTCTTGGCGTATGAGTTTTTTTACACGAGACATGTGAGTTTCTCTTAAACAAAAACCCTAAGGTTAGAAACGTTAGGGTTTTATTATTTTAATAATTTAAGTGTCAATATTCGATTAAAGCGTGAGTGGCGCAGCTCAGGCTAGGTGAAAAGTTTGTAAGAGAACGGAGCTTAGCCCGCTAAGTGAAGAACTCGAACAAATTTTTCAACAACGCCTGTGCCAATAAACGAGCTTTAATCTTTGATGCGGTATTCGGCAGACCGTGCATGAGCAGTTAACGACTCACCACGGGCCAAGACTGAAGCCACTTTACCCATTTCACTGGCGCCATCGGCACTGCACATAATTAATGAACTGCGCTTTTGGAAATCGTACACACCCAGCGGACTAGAAAAACGCGCGGTACCGGATGTTGGTAATACGTGGTTTGGCCCTGCACAGTAATCGCCCAATGCTTCCGCGGTGTAGCGACCCATAAAAATCGCACCTGCGTGGCGAATCTGTTTCGCCATCGCTTCAGGTTCTTCAACCGATAATTCCAAGTGCTCAGGCGCAATACGATTAGCAAGATCAATGGCTTCTTGTTCGTTTTGTACTTTGACTAACGCACCGCGACCGCTCAACGATGCGCGAATAATGGCTTCACGCTCCATGGTCGGTAGTAATTTTTGAATACTGGCTTCAACTTGTTTTAAGTAGTCGCCATCCCAAGAAATTAAAATGGATTGTGCGTCTTCGTCGTGTTCGGCTTGGCTAAACAAATCCATGGCGATCCAATCTGGGTCGGTTTTGCCGTCACACACCACTAGAATTTCGGATGGGCCAGCAATCATATCAATGCCCACTTCGCCAAACACAAAGCGTTTTGCAGTGGCCACATAAATATTACCAGGGCCTACAATTTTATCGACTTTAGGGATGGTTTCGGTGCCGTATGCTAATGCGGCAACCGCTTGCGCGCCACCAACGGTAAAGCAACGGGTCACGCCCGCGGCCGCGGCCGCGGCTAAAACAAGCTGGTTAACTTCACCACCGGGTGTTGGTACAACCATGATTATTTCTTTCACGCCCGCTACATGTGCAGGAATCGCATTCATCAACACACTTGATGGGTACGCCGCTTTTCCGCCAGGCACATAAATGCCGACACGATCCATGGCTGTGACTTGCTGACCTAACACGGTGCCATCGGCTTCTTGATACTGCCAAGATTCGCTGCGCTGTTTGTCGTGGTAACGACGCACGCGCTTGGCAGCTTCTAATAATGCGGTACGTTGTTCCGCGGGTAAATTTTCAAGGGCAGCTTGTAGCTCAGCTTGGCCAATTTCAAGTTGCGCCATGCTATTAACCTGTAGATGGTCAAAGCGATTGCTGAATTCAATAACCGCTTCATCACCACGGTTTTTAATTTGATGCAGAATATCTAAAACCGTTTGCTGCACTTGTTGATCGGATACCGATTCCCACGATAACAAATCATCCATGGCTTGGGTGAAGTCTGCTTGCTGGCTATCTAACGTTCGCATTTGAAACGACATACTTGCCTCTTACACTTTTGGCTTACTGCACTTTAACTATCTACAACTTAGAGCTGATGACTTAACGTCATTTGTTTAACGTCTACGCTCTACCGCTTGAGCTAATTTATCAATAATCGGTTGGATCTGACGATGCTTCATTTTCATGGCCGCTTTGCCCACAACCAAACGAGAGCTAATCGGCGCAATTAAATCACGCTCTTCAAGACCATTGGCTTTTAAGGTATTACCGGTATCGACGATATCGACAATTAAATCCGCCAGCCCCATGATCGGCGCTAATTCCATACCGCCATATAATTTGATGATGTCCGCTTGTTTACCTTGCTCAGCAAAATAACGCTTCGTCACACCCACAAATTTTGAGGCCACTTTAATGCGCCCCTCTGGAATAACCGCATCTTTAAGTGCTGCTGTCATTAAACGGCATGTAGCGATATTTAAGTCGAGTGGTTCATACAAACCTGTGCTGTCGGCTTCCATTAATACGTCTTTACCGGCAACGCCGATATCCGCGGCACCGTATTGAACATACGTCGGCACGTCAGTGGCTCGAATGACCACAAGTTTAATGTGCTCATGATTGGTATCAAAAATCAGTTTACGACTTTTTTTAATGTCTTCTGCTGGCACAATGCCCGCTTCAGCAAAAAGCGGCAGTGTGTCATCTAAAATTCGACCCTTGGATAACGCAATGGTCAATGGCTGCTGGCTCATGTTAAATCCTTGATGCTTCGGCCTAGTTTGGCACGCGGCGAATGTTAGCGCCCAATAATTGCAATTTCTCTTCGATGCACTCGTAACCACGGTCAATGTGATAAATACGATCAACCACAGTTTCACCTTCGGCCATTAACGCAGCAATCACCAAACTGGCGGATGCACGTAAGTCGGTGGCCATAACCGGAGCACCTTTTAATTTGTCGCCGCCTTTGGTGATACACGTATTACCTTCTAACGCGACTTGAGCACCCATGCGCGCCAGTTCTTGCACGTGCATAAAGCGATTCTCAAAAATGGTTTCGGTAACGGTTGCACTGCCATTCGCGACGATGTTCATCACTAAAAATTGCGCTTGCATATCCGTTGGGAACGCAGGGTACGGTGCGGTTTTAACACTCACCGCTTTTAATTCGCGACCAACCATATCGAGGCTGATCCAGTCTTCGCCCACTTCGATTTTTGCGCCAGCTTCTTCAAGCTTATGTAAAACTGCTTCAAGAATATCAGCACGGGTATCTTTTAATTTAATTCGACCGCCTGTCGCCGCTGCTGCCACTAAGTACGTGCCCGTTTCGATACGGTCAGGCATCACGTTGTAGTGACCACCATGCAGACTTTCAACCCCTTCAACACGAATCACATCGGTGCCGTGACCGGTGATTTTTGCGCCCATAGTAATTAGGCATTCGGCTAAGTCGACCACTTCTGGCTCACGAGCCGCGTTTTCAAGCAAGGTCACGCCGTCGGCTAATACAGCAGCCATTAACAAGTTCTCTGTACCGGTTACGGTGACAGTGTCCATGAAGATGTTGGCGCCTTTTAAGCGGCCATCGGTTGTGGCTTTCACATACCCTTCTTCTACCACAATGGTAGCGCCCATGGCTTCAAGACCCGATAAGTGAATATCAACAGGGCGTGAACCAATGGCACAACCGCCTGGCAAGGATACTTGTGCCTCACCAAAACGGGCCACTAACGGGCCGAGTACCAGAATAGAGGCACGCATGGTTTTGACCAATTCGTACGGTGCCACTAAGGTTTTGATGTTATTAGCGTTCACTTCGATGGCGTAATCTTCACCCATGATCACATCAACACCCATAGTGCCAAGTAAGTTGATCATGGTGGTCACGTCATGCAAATGCGGCAAGTTGCCAATGGTAATCGGGGTATCTGCAAGTAACGTGGCGGCAATAATTGGTAGCGCTGAATTTTTAGCGCCCGAAATGCGGATCTCACCCGAAACGGGTGGCCCACCTTGAATAATCAGTTTGTCCAATGCTGGCATAATACGGCTACTTTATTAAGATTGTTGTTGAGCCCATTGGGCTTGCGTATAAGTTTTAATGGTTACTGCGTGTACGCTGCCGTCCGTGATTTTTTCGTTTAGGGCCGCATAAACATATTGCTGGCGCTTAACAGGATTCAAGCCTTCGAATTCATCTGTTACTACGGTGATTTCATATTTGTAACCATCACCATCCACCGATACCTGGCAATGCGGAAGCTTTTCTTCTAGCAATGTTTGTAGGTCTTCTGGGCTCATAGGTCTCTCCGATGGGACTTGGAATTGACGACATAAAAAATAAAGGCGGGAATTATAGCGGAAAGGCGTACTAATAGCGAAGTGTAAAATACCCGCCAGCTCACATTCTATCTATGCCGTAAGCGGGATTATGGCTTGTAAATGGGCACTTTCAATCATCAGCCGCAACTGTGCCGGTGGGGCTTTAAATGACACTTTCACACCACTTTCTTGGCATGCACGCACCCAACTTAACAACAATGCCAGTGCGGCACTGCTGCATTTTTGCACGCCGCTTAAATCGAATACCAAATCAGATGCACTATCGTTTATGGCACTGAACCCTTCTTGCTCCACATGAATCACGCTTTCAAAGGTTAAATCACCAATCACACCGTAAGCGCCTGCTTTGTGTTTTTCGATTTGCTGAACCGGCATTATTCGTCCTCCTGCTCATCATCGGTGGTGTCTTGATTTGCTTTGTCGTTCGACACTTCTGATGTCCACCCGCTAATGGCTAAATCAATATTACCATTACTTTGCGCCACTAAACGGGAGAACTGATCCCGAAACAACAAGCCCATGTTAATGCCATTAATAATGACATTTTGCACCATCCATTTATTCTCTTTGTGATCATAAAACAAACTTTGTGTCACTGGGAAAACCTGCCCACCTGATGTAATCACTTCGATACCCACTTGAGTATTACGCTGAGTTTGCTTGCCTTCTTTAAGCGGTAAGACGTTCACTTTATAGTTGTTAAACTCCCACAGTCCCTTAGCGTAAGTATTGAGTAAGCTGGATTTAAATACGATTAAGAACCGCTGCCTTTGCTCTTTTGTCGCTCTTTTAAAATGCTTTGCCATCACCCGACGGGCTATGCGCTTAAAATCGACGATTTCACCTAATTTGTGGTCAACCAAGGCTATTTTTTGTTCATCTGATAATGTTTTTGTCTGCTTACTTGATTGAATTTCCGCCAGTAATTTATCAATTCGCTCAGCTATCAAACGATGCGCTTGTTGAGGGTTTGAATCAGCAAAGCTAATGGATGAGCACAGTAAACTTATGACCATTACAAACAGCGATACACTGTGGCGAAGCAATAATGATGAGGGAGGATAATTAACGTTCATCATTAATCACTGCTTCGACTAAACAAGAATTGACCAATTAATTCTTCAAGAACAATTGCCGATTGCGTGTCTTCTATGACATCACCACTCAATAGCGTTTCTTCATCTGCGCCCACACTTAAACCAATGTATTTTTCCCCCAGCAAACCCGATGTTAAAACAGACGCCGACGTATCTAGGGATAACGGAATCCCTTTTTTTATGGCCATTTTTACAACCGCTACATAATCCTGTGTATCTAATTTAATCTCAACTACGCGACCAATGGTCACGCCCGATAACGACACTTTTGCGCGCTCACTTAAACCAGATAAATTTTCGAAGCGCGCATAAAGATGATAAATATCGGCATCACTTTGGTAACGCAATCCGCTGACGTTTAATGCCAATAACAATAAAGCAATTATCGACATGATCACAAACGCGCCCACACCTAACTCTAAGGATCTCTTGTGCATAATATGCTCCTAAAATCCGCCTAACATGACGGCCGTTAATATAAAGTCCAAACCTAAAACCGCTAACGCCCCTTGCACCACAGTCGCCGTTGTTGCTCGACTAATCCCGTCCGATGTTGGTTTCGCATTCCAACCATGAAACAGGGCAATCCAAGTGGTCACAAATGCAAATACGAGGGCCTTAATGAGCCCTTTGATCACATCGTCATAAAACAGTACCGAGCCTTGCATGTTGGCCCAATAAGAGCCTTCATAAACCCCCAGTATGTTCACCGCCACAAATGCGCCGCCATAAATTCCCAGCAAGCTAAACAACGCCGCCAATAACGGAAGGCTTATAACCCCCGCCCATAATCGTGGTGAAAAAACCCTTTTTAAGGGATCAACCCCCATGATTTCCATGGCCGATAACTGCTCAGTGGTTTTCATCAAACCAATTTCAGCGGTCAACGCCGACCCAGCTCGGCCAACAAATAGCAACGCACTGACCACTGGGCCAAATTCACGTAACAGAGATAGCGCGACCATTTGGCCAACCGCTTCTTGCGAGCCATAACTGCTTAAAATTGAATAACCTTGCAGCGCGAGCACCATGCCCACGAACACGCCTGACACCAGAATAATCGGCAAAGACAGCACGCCTATTTGATAAACCTGCTTAATCACTCTGCTCACAGGCGCTTTAAATCCGCTGCCCCAGCCCAAAATTTGAGATAAGAACACACCACTGCGCCCAATCATCTGGCACACGAACATGCAGCGCTGCCCTATGGTCACTACCAAATTAATCATGGCTTAACACCTGCTCAGTCAGTTCGGGGGCCGGATAATGAAACGGTACCGGGCCATGAACCTCGCCATATAAAAATTGCTTAACTAGGGGGTTATCGCTTTGACGAATTTGTTCTGGCGTGCCCGCGCCTATGATTTTACCTTGCGCTAAAACAAACACTTGATCAGCAATACTCAGAGCCTCTTTCACATCATGGCTAACTAATACAGAGGTAAGGTTGAGGTCAGAATGCACTTGGCGAATCAAGTTAATGAGCACGCCCATAGAGATAGGGTCTTGGCCAGTAAATGGCTCGTCATACATGATGAATTCAGGGTCAAGTGCAAGACTGCGGGCCAATGCCACGCGCCTAGCCATGCCACCGGATAACTGTGAAGGCATCAATTGCGCCGTCCCGCGTAAGCCCACGGAATCCAAGCGCAATAACACCAAGTCTCGAATCATATGTTCAGGGAGCTGTGTATGTTCTCGTAGAGCAAACGCAACATTTTCGAATACATTAAGGTCTGTAAACAGCGCGCCACTTTGAAATAACAAACTCATGCGCTTGCGCAAGTGCAGTAAATCCGCACGACTTAATTCGCTTAAGTCTTGACCGTCCACTAACACCTCGCCCGTATCAGGCAGGAGTTGACCACAAAATAACTTAAGGAGTGTGGTCTTACCCGTCCCACTCGGTCCTAAAATAACGGTTATTTGTCCACGCTTAATAGACAAATTGATACCCTTGAAGATCGCGTTATCTTCATGCCTAAAACTCATATGTCGGCATTCTACAAAGGTTTGCGCTTTTAACGACATGCAGCCAACCATCCTTTGTCTATTGTTAAATCGTTAATCCTCATTTTAGAGCATAGCTGCAACTGCTTAAGCCACAACTTATGGCGTGCTTGTTAGGCCTGCAAAAGCCTGTAAAATGCGCCAACTATTGAATTTTAAGAGTGGAAAAGATGTTAACAGCTAGCTTAGCAATCATTGTTGGATTGGTGGTTTTAGTATGGAGTGCCGACCGCTTTGTGCTGGGGGCCGCCGCCACCGCTCGTAATTTTGGCATGTCGCCTTTATTAATCGGTATGACCATCGTCTCTCTTGGTACCAGCGCACCGGAGATTTTTGTCAGCGCCACGGCCTCCCTAGAAGGCTCAGGTATTCTTGCCATTGGTAATGCACTGGGTTCTAACATTACCAATATTGGTTTGGTTCTCGGTATAACAGCACTCATCGCACCGCTGCCTATTCAAGGCAGAATGCTAAAAAAAGAAATCCCTATTTTATTACTTGTTACCGTTATTGCTGGCCTAGTGTTACAAGACCTTGAATTAAGCTTTTGGGATGGCGTCATCATGCTCATATGCTTGGTCATCACTTTGTTTTGGCTATTTCATGAAAGCAGCGAACAAGAAATCGGCGGTTTAGGCGAAGATGAAGTCGAAGCTATCGAGGGAACATCCACCGCCAAAAGTATTATGTGGTTAGTCATCGGTTTAGTGGCCCTAATGATCAGTGCCAAACTATTGGTTTGGGGTGCCGTAGATGTTGCACGTTATTTTGGTATCAGTGAACTGATTATTGGCTTAACTATCGTCGCCATTGGTACCAGCCTGCCAGAACTTGCGGCAAGCGTAACCAGTGCTTTAAAAGGTCACCATGATATTGCGATTGGTAATGTTATCGGCTCAAATATATTTAATTTACTCGCGGTTATGCCGATTCCTGGTTTAGTGGCCAATACCGTTATTGGAGACGAAGTTTTATACCGTGATTACGGCACGATGCTGATTCTAACAACGCTGCTGATTGCCTTTATTTATGGCTTTCGCCGTAAAGGGCGAGTTGGTCGCAGTGCCGGTACCCTGTTGTTATTAGCCTATGTTAGTTATTTAGGTTTACTATTCACTCAAGCCTGATCCTAAGACAGTTGTAAGGTAAAGAATAAAAATGCGTTCTATCAGTTACATTGAATCCGCTCAGCGTACCATCAAGGCTGAGCGAGATGCCGTAAACGGCATGCTGAACAAACTCGATAACACCGCTTTTGACAAAGCCTGTGAATTAATGATTCATTGCAAGGGCCGTGTTGTGGTCTCAGGCATGGGTAAATCAGGGCATATCGGCAATAAAATCGCCGCTACATTAGCCAGCACCGGCACACCCAGCTTTTTTGTGCACCCAGGTGAAGCCGCCCATGGTGACATGGGCATGATCACCGCAGACGATGTGGTGATTGCTTTATCTAATTCTGGCGAGTCATCTGAAGTTACTACCCTTATTCCGCTGATTAAACGCTTACATGTGCCATTAATCGCCATGACAGGCAATGACAACTCAACGCTTGCCAAAGCCGCCGACAGCCACCTTAACGTAGGTGTCGATAAAGAAGCTTGCCCCCTAGACCTAGCGCCAACCTCCAGCACCACTGTTGCCCTAGTCATGGGGGATGCACTGGCCATATCATTACTTGAAGCTCGCGGCTTCACCGCAGAAGAGTTTGCGTTTAGCCACCCTGGTGGCAGCCTAGGACGTCGCCTACTGCTTAAAGTAAAAACCATTATGCATTGCGGCAGCCAGATCCCAAAAGTGGCGCTAGGGACTCCCATTAAAGACGCACTAATGGAAATGACACAGAAAGGCCTTGGCATGACCACCGTGCTCACCCCTGAAGGCACACTGGCTGGTATCTTTACCGATGGTGATTTACGTCGAGCGTTAGATAAAGATGTGGACTTTCATACCACACCCGTAGAGCTTGCTATGACTAAAGATTGCGCCACGATTAACCCCGAAAAATTAGCGGCTGAAGCGCTTGCGGTCATGGAAGAAAAGAAAATCAATGCACTCGTGTCACTAGATGACGGCCAAGTAGTGGGGGTTATCAATATGCATGACTTGCTACGAGCTGGAGTGATTTAATGCGCAAGCGTTATATCCTCACGATTCTCACCGCTTTGGCCGTGGTGGCCTACCTTGCACTGGACGACCACCAAGCCACCGTCGAAATTGTTGCCCAAGACCTCATCGATCAAGAGCCTGATTACATCGTCGAAAACTTAGCGGCGCACAGCTTCGAAAATAACGGTGAACTTTCACGCAAAATCAATGCGCTTAAAGCAACCCATTTCCCTAAAAACGACATCACCGAACTAAAGGAGCCTTCTATTATTCTTTATGAAGCAGGCGAGCCTAGATGGGGTGTGCGCAGTGACACCGGCCACCTACAGCAGCAAAAAAATATATTGCTAAAAGGCAATGTGACAATTGTGCCACTAAGCCCGAA
Organism: Bermanella sp.; assembly: GCA_034111105.1. Lineage (GTDB taxonomy): Bacteria > Pseudomonadota > Gammaproteobacteria > Pseudomonadales > Oceanobacteraceae > Bermanella. The sequence continues at coordinate 17,355 of JAWUXY010000019.1, forward strand.
AGGGGGTGATTTCACCCTATCAACAAACAGCCTAAATATAGACTTAATCAGTCAAATAGCCGACACTGATGATCCAGTTGCCATTGAAAGTCAATACAGTGAACTACTCGCTACTGGTATGACTATTTTATTAGATACGCAATTTGTAAAGTTTAAATCACAAGTGAGAGGACGCCATGATCCAAAGGCACAGTAACATTCTCATCACCCTCGCCCTTTTGCTCAGCAGCCTTAACTGCTTCGCATTACCAGGGGATAGCGAACAAGAAATTCACATTGCCAGTGACTCCGCCTCTTTAGATAAAATAAAAGGTGAAATTATTTACGTCGGCAATGTAAAAATGCAACAAGGTTCACTGAACATTGAAGCTGAAAAAATCGTTTTATTTCGCACGACGGAAGGCTTACAAAAAATCGTTGCCAAAGGAACACCCGCACGCTATGAGCAAACGTTAAACGCCAATGAAGGTAAAACCCTTGCCTATGGTGAAACCATTATTTACAACACAAAAAATGATCAATTAACATTATTGAATAATGCGGGCCTTGAAAAACAGGGTAATATTTTTTCTGGTGAAAAAATTGTATACCTAATAAAAGAACAAAGAGTAAAAGCTGAAAGCCAAGAACAAGAAAATCGTATCCACATGGTAATTCAGCCTAAAAAGGATAAGGAACCTTAACGCAATGGCAATATTGCAAGCGCAAAATTTAGCGAAAAGCTACGGCCCACGCCAAGTAGTTAAAGATGTTTCCATATCCATTGAAAGCGGTCAAATTGTAGGCTTACTTGGACCCAACGGTGCAGGTAAAACAACCTGTTTTTACATGATTGTAAACTTGGTTGCGTCAGACAAGGGCCGTGTATTAATTGATGACACTGATATTACCGACTTACCCATGCATGGCCGCGCGCAAAAAGGAATTGGCTACTTGCCACAAGAAGCCTCCATTTTTCGTAAGCTCACCGTCGCCAATAACATCATGGCCATCTTAGAAACCCGCAAAGAATTAAGCCATACTGAACGCAAAGAAAAACTTGAAAGCTTATTAGATGAATTTCATATTCAACATATTCGTGACAGCTTGGGCATGGCGTTATCCGGTGGTGAACGACGTCGAGTAGAAATTGCCAGAGCCCTTGCGGCTGAACCGTCATTTATTTTATTAGACGAACCATTTGCGGGCGTTGATCCCATATCGGTCGGCGATATAAAAAGTATTGTAAAACAATTAAAAAAACGCGGTCTAGGTGTACTGATTACCGACCATAACGTACGTGAAACACTTGATATATGTGAGAAAGCTTATATCGTAGGTAATGGTCATATCATCGCTGAAGGCTCCGCTGACGATGTGTTATCGAACCAACAAGTGAAAGATATTTATTTAGGTGATGACTTTAAGTTGTAATCTTGTATATTCATTACAATGGGTCAAACGCGCTATGGGATTAAGCAGTAATATATGAAAGCCTCGCTCCAATTAAAAATGGGTCAGCAGCTGACCATGACTCCTCAGCTGCAACAGGCCATTCGTTTATTACAGCTTTCAACACTGGACCTGCAACTAGAAATTCAAAATGCATTGGATTCAAACCCATTGCTGGATGTTGACGAAGAGTTTGAAGGCGATAACAATCAAGACATCAATTCACAAAGTGAAGAGAAAGTCGAAGTAGTCACCCCAAGCGACGAACACACATCAGATGAACCAACCGCTGCCGATGATTGGAGCGAAAATATTCCTGATGAGCTTTCAACAGATAGCGATTGGGACGACACTTGGCAAGCCTCTGCTGCCCCTACTTCCATGACTGAAAATCATTCATCAGGTTCGTCCGGTGAAGATTACGATATGGACAGCCGTAACGGCAGCACTGACGACCTGCAAGACCATTTGTTATGGCAACTTAACCTAACTCCAATGTCAGATAACGATCATCTCATTGCGATCAATATCATTGAGGGCGTAGATGATGACGGCTATCTAAAAGTACAGCTGGATGAAATTGTCGAATCACTTGACCCTGAATTAGACATCGAATTAGACGAAGTAGAAGCGGTACTCAACCTACTTCAACAGTTCGAGCCAAGCGGTGTTTGCGCACGAAATCTACAAGAATGCTTATCGTTACAATTGCGCCAATTACCACAAGAAACACCATGGTTACCGTTAGCTCAAACATTGATTGACCAATACATTGATTTACTCGGTGCAAAAGATTACGCAGCACTGATGCGTAAACTAAAAGTCAAAGAAGAAGAGCTGAAAACAGTCATTCGCGGCATTCAAGAATTAAACCCGCGTCCGGGCTCCCAAATTGACCCACAAACCAGTGAATATGTTATTCCTGATGTTATGGTGCGTAAAATCAAAGGGGAGTGGCGTGTTGAGCTAAACCCTGAGATTGCGCCAAAACTGCGCATCAATGACCACTATGCGTCTATGGTGAAGCGCGCAGATAGCAGTGCTGACAACAACTTCATAAAAGACCACTTACAAGAAGCACGCTGGTTCTTGAAAAGCTTACAAAGTCGTAACGATACGTTGTTAAAAGTCGCCATGAAAATTGTGGAATACCAACAAGACTTTTTAGAACAAGGGGATGAAGCAATGAAGCCCCTTGTGTTACATGATATTGCTGAAGCCGTCGGCATGCACGAGTCCACAATTTCACGTGTGACCACACAAAAATACATGCACACACCAGCGGGTATTTTTGAGTTAAAATATTTCTTCTCAAGCCATGTTAGTACCACCAGTGGTGGTGAGTGCTCTTCCACGGCTATACGAGCTATGATTAAAAAACTCATCGCCGTAGAAAGTGCGAAGAAGCCGTTAAGTGACAGTAAAATTGCGAATATCTTAGAAGAAGAAGGCATTAAGGTTGCACGTAGAACCGTAGCCAAGTACCGTGAGGCGATGCACATTCCACCGTCAAACGAGCGTAAACGCTTGGTTTAATTGTTTGCCTACCTGTTTTGGTAAACAGCTACACTGGTTTTTCGCCGGTAGCCTATACTAAAGGTTATCAGCACATTCACGTACTCCATTTCGGAGTGCAGACAGTAGGAGCCATCTATGCAAATTAATATCAGCGGCCACCATGTTGAAGTGACTCAAGCCCTTAAGGACTATGTCCACTCCAAGATAGAAAAACTGGAACGACACTTTGATAATATTACCAATGTACAAGTGACGCTCACTGTGGAAAAAGTAACCCAAAAAGCAGAAGCCACCATGCATGTATCTGGCGCTGAACTACATGCCAATGCTGACAATGATGATATGTATGCAGCAATTGACGGCATGACCGACAAGCTAGACAGACAACTAATTAAACACAAAGAAAAAATGGTTAATCACCGTCACGGAAGTAATCACTAACGTCATATGACCTCTCGTATCTCAAATATCTTAACCCCTGAGCGCACCCAAATGGGTGCGCAATGCAGTAGCAAAAAGAAGCTAATACAACATGTTAGTCAATTCCTTGCTTCCAATATCAAAGATGCTCAAGCTGATGACATCTATGAACGCCTCATTGCAAGAGAAAAACTCGGCAGTACCGGTATTGGCGAAGGCATAGCGATCCCTCATTCTCGCTTAGAGGAATGTGAAGACACCATTGGTGCTCTCTTCATTCTTGATGAACCCATTGATTACGACTCAATTGACCGTAAACCTGTCGATATCGTATTTGTGTTATTAGTGCCAGCTGAAGCCACTGAGCAACATTTACAAACCCTTAGTATGTTGGCGGAAAGATTCAGCCAAGAAGAATATCGTAATAAATTACGCTCCGCTAAGGGCCATGACGAGCTGTATCAACTGGCAACGGCTTAATAAACAAAACGAAAGGTTATGACATGAAACTTGTGGTTATCAGTGGACGCAGCGGTTCGGGTAAAAGTACCGCCTTAGACCTACTTGAAGACCTGGGTTTCTATTGCATTGATAACCTGCCTGTTGGCTTATTACAAAACCTGCTTGACCAAATTCAATCCGGCCAAGGGCAAATGAGCTCTGTTGCCGTGAGTATTGATGCGCGTAATATTCAAGCGGATTTAGCTAACTTCTCTGAAATCATTCATCAACTTGACCGCAAACAATGTCAACTTGAGATTATTTACCTCGACGCCCACAGCGACACATTGCTGACTCGCTTTAGCGCCACACGACGTAAGCACCCACTTACCGGGCCAGATGTACCGCTTCTTGAAGCCATCGACAGAGAAAAAGCCGTACTGCAACACATTGCAGATATGGCAGATTTAACCGTGGATACCACTCACTTATCGATGCACCAATTACGTAGCATGATCAAAGAACGCGTGGTGCAAAAACAAGGTGCAGACATGTCACTGCTGTTTGAATCCTTCGGTTTCAAGCACGGCATCCCTAAGGACAGCGATCTTGTGTTTGATGTGCGCTGTCTGCCTAACCCTTATTGGGACCCAGCTTTGCGCCAATTCACGGGCCAAGATCCTTCGATTCAGGCGTTTTTACAAGATGATGAGCATGTGATCGAAATGTTTAACGACATTCAAGGCTTCCTGAAAAAATGGCTACCTCAGTTTGAAGCAAACAACCGTACATACATGACCGTCAGCATTGGTTGCACAGGTGGTCAACACCGCAGTGTCTACATGGCAGAACGATTGTTTGCCGCGTATCAAAACGAGTTTTCTAACGTGCAAGTGCGTCATCGTGAACTTAATGTTTAAGATTCTCAATAAAAACACCTAAACCCTTGTCGAACCAGCGCCTATATTACCTAGACACAGAACGGTTTGGCCGATATGGTATCCACTCTATCCCTATTCGCTTGTATTGATATGCTTGAAAACTCCATCACAATAATAAATAAATTGGGTTTACACGCACGGGCTGCTGCCAAGCTGGTATCCACCGCTTCGGCATTCGCCAGCAAAGTAAAAATCAGCTTTAACGGCAAAGAAGTCGACGGTAAAAGCATCATGTCCGTGATGATGCTCGCTGCAAGTCAAGGCTCTGAAGTCCATTTGAAAATCAATGGCGATGATGAAGAAGCCGCTATGAATGCCATTGTCGAACTCATCAACGACTACTTTGGTGAGGGTGAATAACCTTTCTTGCAAAACTCCTAATTAAATCAATCTTCTAGGCTACACTTTTAACTAAGGGTCGTAGCCTGTTACAGCCTTTATCGGTACAATCCGAGCCTGAATTCAAGGGATCGCATTATGTCCAGGGGCGAACATAAACACAGCAAACTCGTACATCTGGGAGTCGCACTTGAAAGTGGGGCTTTGGCACAGGTGCGCCGAATTCTTAATAGCGATTTACAAGCTGCTGATGTTGCCCACTTATTAGAATCAACCCCGCCTAAAGAACGTAATTTACTTTGGGACCTCATCGACGAAGAAAACGAAGGTGAGGTACTGCAACACTTAAACGACGAGTTGCAAAGCTGGCTGTTGAATCGAATGAGTGTGCAAGAAGTCGCAAACGTCATGTCGGACCTTGATACCGATGACGTCGCTGACTTACTTCAAATTCTACCCGATACCGTCACACAAGAAGTCCTAACGACAATGGACTCTCAAGACCGTGCACGGATCGAAGCCATACTGTCTTACCCTGAAGACAGCGCCGGTGGCTTAATGAACACCGATACGGTTACCGTTCGACCTGACATCACCCTTGAAGTGGTCTTGCGTTATTTACGTCGGCACCGTGCCTTACCGGACATGACCGATAACTTGTTAGTGGTTAACCGCCGTGATGAGTTTATTGGTGTATTGCCAATAAATAAAATTCTCGTAAGTGATGGCGACACCACCGTGCGTGAAATCATGAACACAGACGTGATCACCATTCGTGCTGATATGCCGGACACAAAAGTGGCGCAGCTATTCGAACGTCACGATTTAATTTCAGCACCCGTGGTCGATGAACACACCTTTAAACTGCTTGGCCGTATCACCATCGATGACGTGGTTGACGTTATTCGTGACGAAGCCGATCACTCATTAATGAGCATGGCTGGTCTTGATGAAGACGAAGACACATTCGCACCCGCTTTTAAAACCAGCCGACGTCGTGCCGTTTGGTTAGGCATCAACCTATTAACCGCATTTTTGGCCAGCGCTGTCATTGGGTTATTCCAAGAGACCATTAATACGGTGGTGGCCCTTGCCGTTTTAATGCCGATTGTCGCCAGCATGGGTGGCATAGCGGGCAGTCAAACACTGACTCTGGTCATTCGAGGGCAAGCCGTTGGCCATATCGATTCCAACAATATTGGCTGGTTACTGAATCGTGAATTCTTAGTTGGCTTAAGTAATGGTATTCTGTGGGCCATTGTAATTGCACTGGCCACATACGTTTGGTTTCAAGATATACAGATCTCGGTCATTATCGCCATCGCCATCGTCATTAACTTAGTGGTAGCGGCCTTAGCCGGTGCCTTTTTACCTATTGTGCTAAAACGACTAAACATAGACCCAGCCCTCGCCGGTGGTGTCGTGCTGACCACCATTACCGATGTAGTAGGCTTCTTTGCATTTTTAGGTTTAGCCGCTAGCTTTTATTTATAAACATATCTGGTTTCCCCATGAGCGAATACGAAGACGATCAATTTGAAGAATACTCAGGCCCCAGCAAATCCCAAATCAAACGGGAAATGCATGCTCTGCAAGAACTTGGCAAACGCATTTGTGAACTGCCTAAAAAACAGTTAAAAACACTGCCTCTTACTGCGACGATGATTGAAGCCGTAGCCGAGTGGGATCGCATTAAAAAGAATGAAGCCAAACGCAGACACCTACAATACATAGGCAGAGTGATGCGCTCTGAAGATGTTGAAAGCGTCCAACTGGCTTTAGATAAACAAGATCCAAGCAGTGAAGAATACAACCGTGTATTACACCAGCAAGAAAAGTGGCGTGATCGTTTAATCACGGGTGGCAAAGATGCGTTAAGTGAGTTTTGTGATCAATTCGATGTGACTGACATTCAGCACCTGCGTCAGCTCATTCGCAACGCAGCAAAAGAACACGAAGACAAAGAAGCAAACCCAGATACACACCAAGCAAAAATGGGTAAAAGCGCCGCTCGTAAATTATTTTTATTTATTAAAACCTTTTATCCAACCGCATAACAGCCACTAAATACAAACAAAAAGCTAACCAGCGTTAACGGGTTAGCTTTTTATGTTTGATGATCGGCATTGCTAAACGGCATTGCTCAAGAGCATCAAAATCTAACTGAGCAAACACAACGCTAGGGCTTTCGTTATCGCCCTCAGCTAGCACATCACCGTTTGGCGCAATGATCATACTTTGTCCCCATGTTCGACGACCATCTTCATGTACGCCCACCTGGTTAGCCGCAAGTACGAAACTTTGTGTCTCAATAGCACGGGATCGTAATAGTACTTCCCAATTTTTTCGACCGGTTTCATAGGTAAATGCCGATGGTACGGTCAGTATTTGGCAGCCAAGTGACTGATACTTCTGATACAACTCAGGGAAACGTAAATCATAGCAAACACTTAAACCCAACAAGTGACCATCGACATCTACGGTTTGAATATTGTCACCAGCAACAAATGTGTCGGACTCACGATAACGACCTTTTTCATCCGCCACATCAACATCAAATAAATGAATTTTATTGTATTGAGCAATTAACTTGCCTTCAGGCGAACACACCAAGCACGCAGCCAATACTTTATCTAACGTATCATGAGTTCCACTTAACAAGGGAACAGAGCCTGCCACTAAATAAATTTGAAACTGCTTTGCCCAACTTAATATTGTGCTAATCACATCCTGTTGAGTAAAGCGTGTATTGGCCAATTCAAATTGATTAGTGACGCCCAAACAAGCAAACATCTCGGGCAAGACCACTAGCTGTGCGTTTTCTGTTGCCGCTTGCTCCAGCAAGTCAAAAGCCTGTTTTAAGTTGGCATCAACCTCTTTGCCACTGGTCATTTGAATAACAGCGCAACGCATTAGTCGTCTCCTAAGCCGAAGAAACTTTTCATTCGATACCAAAACCCTTCATCTTGCTTACCTTCAATTTTGTTATCAAAACGTTTCATTATTTTTAAGTTTGGTTTGTCCCATGTGCCATCTAATTTATAAGTTGCACTGGTGTATTTTTCAATTTGGTCGCCTACAAGTTGCTCACCCACAAAAATAGAAGCGGCCACTGGCGGCGCGAAACCCGCTAAAATGGCGACAAAAGGTAACGTACTTGTTAAAGGGAACGTAACCGACAGCTCTTGATTAAGCTCTTTAGTATTTAAGTTTACTGTGCCACTGACAGCAAATTTCGCTGACGGCCCCTTGATTTCTAACGTATCCTCTATGGTCATCAGGCCATTTTTCACTTTTGCCTTACCAGATACAGAATCAAAATGAAGACCGCTTTGATAAACATCTGAAAAGTCTAATCGTAAGCGACGCCCTATGGCCGAAAAATTTAAAATACCAAACGCACTTAATGCACCGGTATCACCAGCATCTAAGAATCGGCCTTTTTTTAATGATACATTGGCTTGACCATTTAACAGTTCCGATTCAAACATCGCGGGACTGGCCTGCCATTGAAAGTTGAAATTGACTTTTGTGCTATCAGCTTCTATGACAGGTTTTGCTAACCATGCTTTTTGAACGCCACCAATATCATCACTAGATAACTTTAAATCCAACTTAGTGGTTTGCACGGGCATGGGAACGCTATCTGATTTCTCCCAGTGCGCTGCCCCTTTCACATTGAGCTTTTTAATTTGGCCATCGATATCCAAAAGCGACAAGGTATCATCTTGTACCCGTAACTTAGCTTGCCACTGACCATAGTTTCTGGGGCCAAGGAAAATCTCACCTACTTTAAAATTCATATCCGGAAACATACTTGGAAAAATATTAGCAAACATATCTGTCTTTTCTTTTTTATCTTCTTCCTCTGTATCTTTTGATAAGGCCGGCCAATGAATATAATCCAAATTCAATACAATTGGATGTTGCGCTTGCCAGGTTATTAATCCTTTCACTATCGGCGCCTCAACGTATACATCCCAAGCATTGAGTTTTGCATTAACATTTGCCGATACTTGCTCAAACTGATAGCCATCGTAAAGCAGTTTGTCTGTACTAATATCCACTTTTCTAATCAAACTATTTTTTGGACTGCTCGCCGAGCGATTAGCGGTGCTTGAGCTTTTAGGCTGTATTTCGCCCCAAACTTTCAACCATTTGTCTGCGTCGATTCTTGATACATGCCCTTGTATTTCTAAGCCAGGCGTACTGGGAATATAAGCCTCAGTGGCCCCTAAATATACTTGACCTGTTTCAATCTCACCCTCTTTCAAGTGCAAGGCTACATTCACTAATTCGCTATAAGATAGTGTGATTTTTTGACCATCATCTAATGCCATTTTAAAATTAAACGGCTGACTGGTTTCTTTACGTTTAAGGTAAGGCAGAGGGAGGTCAATATTCACTCCAACTAAGTCAGAGTTAACCTCTAGCCCAGTAAATCCATTTTCTTGGCCACTGATTTTAAAATGCCCTGCTACTTTCGTATTACCTGTTAGTGGTTTTAACAGTGATAAGTCTAACCACTGCTTTAAGCTTTTAACCTCAAGGTCGCCATCAAATGCGATGTCTGTCGAAAACCCTTTAGTGTGCACATCAGATGATATATTCAATGATAACGGCTTTTGCCATAGTGATGATTGTATTGCAGATGACGTTAAGCCTTCGCTTGAACGATATGTAATTGCTCCTTGTGTATGGCTGAACGCAAGCCCAATGTCCGCTAAATTTAAACTCGCATTCTGTAAGCGCGCTGTAACATCCACACCGATATCGTCACTGACATCATCAAGTGAAATACTTAGCCCTAACTCAGTAGCGTGCTCACCGGTCATGCTCCAGGGGTCCATTATATTATCAACAAGCTTTTTTAATGGAGTATATTGAAAGTACGCAAAACCATCATTTGCTAACCCCTTCACACTTGCTTGCACCCACAACTTATTATTTTTTACGCCATCAAATACAACTTGGGTTTGCTTAACATTACCACCCAGAGTATTCGCATTATCGATTCGGGCATAGACTTCATCATTTTTTACAAATAGGTCACCGTTTATATCGGAAACCACAGGCCATTCGGGTAAATACTGCAAGGCCGCTTGAGATACGCTTAGGTGTAACTCAGACTGACTGACGCTACCGGCATTCAAACCCGTATATAAATAGTATTGCCCTGTCTTCGCGGTACCTGTGAGTAATGATCGCTCTAACCAGCCTCTAAGGTCTTGGGAAATATTACTCGGCACTAATGTTTCATGAATTGAAACGTCCGCATTTTTTAACGACAAGTTAAGTTCTAATTTATCTTCATATTGCTTATCGTTATACAGCCAGAGCTTAAACCCACCTTTTACTTTTTCGGCTTGTTCCATAGTAAGCGCTAAGCCATCACCAATAAGCCGAACACCTTGATCGTTAATATGCCAATCCACCTGCCCTTCACCATAAGGAAAGAAAAACGGTGATGGATATAGATCAGGAAACGCTAAAGAAATTTGAGGGCCATCGAATTGCACTCGACCATTTTTCTCACTCGCCGCAATCACACCATTAAGGTTAGTTACACCTGGAATTCCACCACTTGGCTGTGTAGAGATATTTTTTAACTCACCAGCCACTGAATAGTCTAATTCCCCTGCTTCATTATTATGCAAAATCACATTCATATTATGCAAATAACCAGATGGCTTTAGCTCATTAAGTCGAGACTTTAATTCCTCTGGTATCAGTTTTACACTGCTAAGAAATTGATTCAAATAAGCAATATCCATTGACTTAAGATACGCTTGCCAACGATTACCTTGCTTAGTTTTTGCAATACCTAATGCGATCTCGTTAAACTGCCAAGGCTTATTCTTTAATGTAAACTGACTGTCTTCGACCCAGAAACTCCAATTATCAGCATCATTTTGCTTGCTCCATAATTGCGCGCTTACGCTATCAATTTTACGCCCATCGTTAATATAAACAGTGGGACTGGCCACTGATAATTTGCCGTAATTTAAGAGGCCATCTTTAAATTCGAATCGTAATTGTGCCGATGCTGTAAACTCTTTAAACACCGACATATCAAAAATCTCATTAAGCCAATAGTCAACATCCACATCCGGTAAGTCCAGTGCGCCTCTGGCATAAAATGAATCTAACTTAAACGGGCTACCTTGGCTGTACAGCCTCAATCCTGCGTTAACTTTATTTTCATTCCCGTAAGACACACTGCCTGTAATTAAACGATGAAAGCCATCGCCCGTCATGACTAAGTGATCAAGGTGTAATATTTTAGTTTCATCACCCCGAGTGTTTTCTATGGTGACGTTATTTAATTCAACATGCTGCTGTAGAAGTAACCCATCAATTAGACGTTTAATTAATAACGCATCATCTTCGTCAATTGGCGCTTGTGGTTTTTTCGCATCGCCATCAATACGAACGTATAAGCCAGATAAGCGCACACTTTTAAATACAGGGGTAAAATTAGCTAAGGAAGAACGCGGGTCTAAAACCGCATCAATTGCGGCGATTGAAATTTTAGGTTGCTTAGGATCATCGCCAGTATGAAGTGTAACGCCTTCGATATGCACAGAAGGCGTTAATATCTCCATGCCACCACTGAGCTGACGAATGCTTACATCACCACTAAGCTGTTCACCTAGATACTGCTCTAAGTTAACGCGGTATTGACCCACATAAGGGAAGATCTGCTGACCTATGGCACTATAAAGTGCCAGGACTATAAAAGTCGCCACAACTAATAAATTAAATGCGGTCAGCCACTGCTTTATTGCTTTCGTTTTCATAGCCGATTATTGCAAGATCAAATCGTACTGCTCTTGGCTGTACATGGGGTCTACTTGCAATTTGATGGTTTTATTAATGAAATTTTCTAAGTCAGCCACACTTTGACTTTCTTCATCAAGTAATAAATCAATCACATTTTGAGAGGCAAGCACCAAGTAGGCAGATGCATCATAAGCACGGGCGTCTCTTAGCAGCTCACGGAAAATTTCATAGCAAACAGTTTCAGCCGTTTTAATTTCACCACGTCCTTCGCAATGAGGGCATGGCTCACATAACATTTGCCCTAAGCTTTCGCGGGTGCGTTTACGCGTCATCTCGACTAAGCCAAGTTCAGATACTTGAGATATTTTCGTTTTTGCATGATCCTTCTCTAGCACTTTTTCAAGCATGCGTAATACTTGGCGCTGATGCTCTGGATCTTCCATGTCGATAAAATCAAGAATAATAATACCGCCAAGGTTACGCAAGCGAAGTTGGCGGCCAATCACGGTTGCCGCTTCAAGATTGGTTTTAAATATGGTTTCTTCTAAATTGCGGTGACCTACAAAGCCGCCGGTATTTACATCCACCGTCGTCATGGCTTCGGTTTGGTCGATAATTAAATAGCCACCGGATTTAAGCTGAACTTTGCGCTCAAGGGCTTTTTGAATTTCATCTTCTACGCCGTATAAATCAAATATTGGGCGCTCGCCTGGGTAGTACTCAAGTTTATCTGTCACCTCAGGTACAAATGATTCAGAGAACACCTGCGCTTTTTGAAAGTTTTCACGGGAATCAATTAAGACTTTATCAATCTCTGGACGAATGAAGTCCCTAAAGGTGCGTAAATGCAACGGTAATTCTTCATAAATAATACCCGGTGCTACCACGGTTTTAATGCGTTCTTGTACTTTATTCCAAACACGCTGCAAATAACGTGTATCTAATAAGATTTCACCTTCGCCCGCACCGTCTGCGGCGGTGCGTAAAATAAAACCACATTCATCGTTTAAGCCTTCGGCTTCCATACAGCTTTGCACTAAGTCGCGTAAACGCTCACGTTCACTTTCGTCCTCTATACGCTGGCTAATGCCCACGTGATGGGTGTGAGGCATAAACACAAGGTAGCGCGATGGAATCGATAAGTGAGTAGTTAAACGAGCACCCTTAGTCCCGATTGGATCTTTGGTGACTTGCACTACAAGGTCTTGCCCTTCGTGCAGTAAGCTGGTGATCGCATCAGGCTGACGACGAGCTGACTCGCTGTCTTTAACCGGGCCTTGTACATCCGCGGCATGAATAAACGCCGCTCGTTCTAGCCCCACTTCAACAAATGCCGCCTGCATACCCGGCAACACACGAACCACCTTGCCAATATAAATATTGCCAACAATGCCACGGCGATTACTGCGTTCAATATTAACTTCTTGCAGCACGCCATTTTCCACAACCCCCATACGGGTTTCTGTGGGAGTCACATTTAATAATATTTCCGTATTCATGATTAGACTGCTGTTAAGGGTCGATTGCTCGACACGTTAAATTAAATTCTGGTTAAAAAGCCGTTACGCGCACCAAACCGGTACGTTGTATTGCTTTAATAGTTCAGCGGTTTCCATTAGGGGCAGCCCGACTACATTGCTATAACTGCCCACGATACCCGATACAAATACCGCCGCTTTACCTTGAATACCGTAAGAGCCGGCTTTATCCATCGGCTCACCTGTGGCTACATAGTGTGAAATTTGCTCAGGTGTTAATTCTGCAAAGCTCACATCGGTACTCACTACCTGACTTGTGAGCGTTAATTTTTCAGATACTTTTTTAGCCATTGCGATGGCAGTTAATACTTGATGATTACGCCCCGATAAACGAGCCAACATGGCTTTTGCTTCAGCGGTTGATAATGGTTTGCTTAAAATTTCACCATCTAACACGACGCACGTATCTGAACCCAGTACCGCAAGGTCCGTCGTTTTAGCGCCTTGCGCCGCTTTTTCTCGCGCTAAGCGCTCTACATATTCGCTGGGTTTTTCACCCGCTAAAACTGATTCATCAATATCTTGAGCCGCACATATAAAATTGACACCAATCTGCTCTAGCAGTTCACGTCGGCGTGGTGACGCAGATGCTAGTAATAAGTCAGCCATTCTAATGCCTAAAGTACTGGCGAACAGCCAACAAGAGGTTATACCAAAGTGGCCAAATCAACGCGCTGCCAACAGATGGCCATAATAAAGCCGTTTTACCTTGGCCAATGACCACGGATTCTGTCCAAAAACGCACTAACAAAAACAACCCTATAAGAATAAACACCAAAAAGCTTTGCTGTATCGGGTTATACAGGCGCATACGAGAATGCAGTAATAACACAAGATACGCCATAATACTCAAGGCCATTGCATTCTGGCCAAGCAAGCTGCCATGTAATACATCTAACAAAATACCCATGCTAAAAGCTAAAAAAATACCCGCTTTCGATGGGCTTACCAATACCCAAAAAATAACCGTCATGGCCACCCATTCAGGGCGGATATAGTCAATTAACCGTGGCATCGGGAAAACAGCCAGTGCTAGAGCAAAGAAAAATGTGGGGAGAATCACCCCGTAAGCGCGCATCATGGTTGCACCTCCAGCTCAGGCTCTAATTGCATTTGCGGCTCAGGCTCAGGCAATTCACTGTCTTTTGAGAAAACAAGCAACACATAACGGGATCGGTCTAACTGAGCAGAAGGTCGTGCTGACACAATGGCAAAGGGCTCTCCAGGATCGTGAGCGACTTTTGTGATGGTCGCCACCGGATAACCACGTGGATAGCGAGAACCTAAGCCAGAGCTTACTAATAAGTCCCCTTCTTTGATGTCGGCGGTGTCCGGTACATAAATCAACGCTAGCTCATCCAATTGACCAGAACCCACTGCAATCGCGCGTATACCATTGCGATTAACTAATACCGGAATTGCATGGTTACTGTCTGCCAGCAATAAAACACGACTGGTAAAGGGCAGCACTTCGATCACTTGCCCCATTAATCCTTGCCCATCTAGAATAGGTTGGCCAACAAACACACCGTGTTTTTCACCTTTGTTAATAATGATGTGATGCGTATAAGGGTCAGGGTCAACGCCGATCAGCTCAGCCACTTGAACTTTATCGTCGAGTAACTCGGAGGCATTTAATAAATCACGTAGGCGGTTATTTTCTGAGCGCAATGACACCATCTGCTGTACTTTTTGTTTAAGCACTAAGGATTCATTACGTAAGCGATCATTTTCTTCTTGTAAGCTTGCACGGCTCACAGCGGATTTTTCAGCCCATACTCCAAGCTGGCCGGGGATACCTGACACCCATTGCACGGGGGTAACAAAATACCCTAATAAACTGCGTACATGCTGCATGGGTTCTAAATATTTATCAGCAGACATCAACGCGGCAGAGATTAATAACGCCATGACAAAACGAGAGTTAACGGCTTGTCCTGAACTGAAAATACCCTTAATGGTGTGCTCCTTAAGACTTCATTAGTTATTAGAAATCGTCTCATCGAGCTGTACGTACAAAATGCGTAACCCTTGCGGATCACGCATTTTCGACAGGATTTGACCGACAACTAAAGCCTAGAACGAATTAGTATTCGCTAGACAATAAATCAAGTTGTTGATCTGTCATGGTTTCAAGTGCACGACCGCCACCACGCGCAACACATGTTAACGGATCATCGGCCACGATAACCGGTAGACCTGTTTCTTCACTTAGTAATTTATCAAGGTCACGCAACATTGCGCCACCACCTGTTAGCACTAAACCGCGCTCTGCGATATCGGATGCTAATTCTGGTGGGCATTGCTCAAGCGCACTTTTCACAGCCTGTACGATAGCCGCTAGAGATTCTTGTAGTGCTTCTAGTATTTCATTGCTGTTTAGTGTGAACGAACGTGGAATACCTTCAGCAAGGTTACGACCGCGAACATCAATCTCACGCACTTCACCACCAGGGTAAGCCGTACCGATTTCTTGTTTAATGCGCTCAGCGGTGGCTTCACCAATTAATGAACCATAATTACGACGCACGTACGTCACAATCGATTCATCAAACTTATCACCGCCCACTTTTACAGATTCACTGTAAACCACGCCGTTTAAGGAAATAATCGCGATTTCAGTCGTACCACCACCGATATCCACAACCATAGAGCCACTTGCTTCTTCAACCGGCAAACCAGCACCAATCGCCGCAGCCATTGGTTCTTCAATTAAATAAACTTTACGTGCGCCAGCACCAATACAGGATTCACGAATCGCTTTACGCTCTACTTGCGTCGATTTACACGGCACACACACCAATACGCGAGGACTTGGTGTAAAAAAGCTGTCTTCGTGGACTCTTTTGATAAAATGTTGCAACATTTTTTCAGTCACTTGAAAGTCAGCGATAACACCGTCTTTTAATGGACGGATAGCTTGAATATTACCCGGTGTACGACCCAGCATACGCTTTGCGTCATGGCCAACGGCTGCTACTGTTTTTTGATTGCCCTGACTACGTACGGCTACAACTGAAGGCTCGTTTAACGTGATACCTTTCTCGCGTTCGTAGATAAGAGTGTTTGCTGTTCCAAGGTCGATTGCAAGGTCGCTTGAGAACATACCTCTGAGTTTTTTAAACATCCAGTATTTCCAATGTAACGTAGAGACTATTATTTTGCTGCTTAGACTATCAACGGCGGGCTTTTTGGGCAAGGCACAAATGTGTTAAGTTACGCCCCTTTCACATACTTTATATTCACAGCCCAAAAAGGCAGAGAAAATACTATGGCGCTTGAACGTTCAGATGTCACCAATATTGCGGATTTAGCCCGCTTAGCCATCGCCGAAGACAATATCGGCCAATATCAAGAAGAACTAAGCAGCATATTAGCTTTAGTTGAACAAATGAATGCCGTCAATACTGACGGTGTCCAACCTTTGGCGCACCCGACGGACGCTGTGCAGCGTTTACGTGCAGATGTCGTGACCGAAGAGAACCACAGAGAAAAATACATGGCCAATGCTCCCGCGCAAGAAAACGGCCTATTTTTAGTACCTAAAGTTGTAGAGTAATTGATCATGGCCTTGCATAACTTAACCCTTACCCAGATCTCTAAAGGTCTTGAAGCCGGTGATTTCACCAGTGTCGAAATTACTCAACACTTTTTAAATCGCATAAAACAATTCGACCAAGGTGAAAACGGCATCAATAGTTTTATCACCGTCATGGAAGAAAGCGCCCTTGCCGATGCCAAAGTCGCTGACGAACGTCGTGCGGCAGGTAACGCCACCGCGTGGACCGGTGTCCCTTTTGCACACAAAGATATTTTTTGCACCGACGGCACATTAACCACATGTGGCTCAAAAATGCTTAGCAACTTTGTGCCACCTTATGATGCAACCGTGGTTGAAAACATGAAGCGCGAAGGTGCAGTGTGTTTAGGTAAAACCAACATGGACGAATTCGCCATGGGCTCATCAAACGAATCATCTTACTTTGGTGCCGTTAAAAACCCTTGGAACTTTGACACCATCCCTGGTGGTTCATCTGGTGGCTCAGCTGCGGCCGTTGCGGCACGCTTAGTACCTGCCGCAACAGGTACCGATACAGGCGGCTCGATTCGCCAACCATCTGCACTTTGTGGACTAACCGGTTTAAAACCAACCTACGGGCGCTGCTCGCGCTGGGGCATGATTGCTTATGCATCATCACTAGACCAAGCAGGTCCAATGGCACGCACCGCAGAAGATGCCGCCATGATGCTAAACGTGATGGCCAGCTTTGATACCAAAGACAGTACAAGTATTGAGCAAGACGTACCCGATTACACCGCTACGCTAAACGATGACATTGCGGGCAAAGTAATTGGTTTACCAAAAGAGTTTTTCCCTGAAAGCTTAAATGGCGACATGAAGCAAGCCATGATGAACGCCATTGCTGAGTTCGAAAAACTCGGCTGTACAGTGAAAGAAATCTCTCTGCCAAGTACTGACCTTGCGATTCCGGCTTACTACGTTGTCGCCCCTGCTGAATGCTCCGCTAACTTATCCCGTATGGATGGCGTACGTTTCGGTTACCGCTGTGAAGACGCAAAAGACGTTGAAGACTTATACAAACGCTCACGTGGTGAAGGCTTTGGTGACGAAGTGAAGCGTCGTATTATGATCGGCACCTATGCATTATCAACGGGATTTTATGATGCCTACTATGTAAAGGCTCAACAAATTCGTCGCTTAATTAAAAACGATTTTGTAAAAGCATTTAACGAAGTGGATTTCATTATGGGGCCAGTAACACCGTCGCCAGCATTTAAAGCGGGCGAAAAGTCCGGTGACCCAGTTGAAATGTACATGGAAGATAAATTTACACTTTCGTGTAACTTGGCAGGTTTGCCTGGCATGTCGATTCCAGCGGGTTTAGTTAACGGTTTACCCGTTGGTTTACAAATCATGGGGGACTACTGGAGTGAAGCAGCCATGTTAAACGCCGCACACAAATTCCAGCAAGCCACCGATTTTCATCACGCAGCACCTCAAGGTATCGAATAAGGAATTCTATTATGGAATGGGAAGTAGTTATCGGCCTTGAGATTCACGCTCAGTTGGCCACAAAATCAAAAATCTTTTCCGGTTCAAGTACTGCGTTCGGTGCTGAGCCAAATACACAAGCGTCATTGCTTGATTTAGGATTACCGGGTGTATTACCGGTATTTAACGCAGAAGCCTTAGCCATGGCCGTTAAGCTAGGCTGCGCGATCGATGCCGAAATTGGCAAAGTCTCGGTATTCGATCGTAAAAATTATTTTTATCCCGATTCACCAAAAGGCTACCAAACCACGCAATTGCATCACCCGATTGTTGGTATGGGCCACATTGAAATCGACATGGAAGATGGCACCAGCCGTCGCATTAATGTGACACGTGCGCACCTTGAAGAAGATGCGGGTAAATCGCTGCATGAAGATTTTAGTGGCCAATCCGGCATTGACTTAAATCGTGCAGGCACACCTTTGGTCGAGATCGTATCAGAACCTGAAATGCGCAACGCCAAAGAAGCCGTTGCTTACTTCAAAAAAATGCACAGCATCGTGACCTATTTAGGTATTTGTGATGGCGACCTTTCTCAAGGTTCTATGCGCTGTGACTGTAACGTATCACTTCGCCCTAAAGGCCAAGAAGAATTCGGCACACGTACTGAAATTAAAAACGTGAATAGTTTCCGTTTTGTTGAGCAAGCCATTAACGTCGAGATCGAACGTCAACGGGACATTCTTGAAGATGGCGGCACCATCACACAAGAAACGCGTTTGTTTGATGCAAACAAAATGGAAACCCGTTCTATGCGTTCAAAGGAAGTGGCTAATGATTACCGCTACTTCCCGTGCCCAGACTTGCTGCCGATTGTCATTGATGATGACTACATTGAAGCCATTCGTAAAACGCTACCAGAACTGCCAGACCAGAAAAAACAGCGTTTAATGTCAGAGCAAGATTTGAGTGAATACGATGCAGGTGTGCTAACCGCATCACGTGAACTCGCTGACTACTTCGAGCAAGTGGCTGAAAAATGTAGCGACTACAAATTAGCCGCAAACTGGGTTATGGGTGAGTTATCCGCCGCGTTAAACAAAAACGAAGTGGATATCAAAGACAGTCCAGTCACGGCTGATCAACTGGGCGCCATGATTGCGCGCATCAAAGATGACACCATTTCAGGTAAAGGCGCAAAAGATGTATTTGCCGCACTGTGGGATAAAAAAGGTGACAATGTTGATGCACTAATCGATTCACTGGGCTTAAAACAAGTCAGTGATACTGGTGCAATTGAAGCCATTGTTGATGACGTGATTGCCAATAGCCCGAAACAGGTTGAGCAATATGTCAATGCTGAGCCAGACAAGCGCGGTAAAATGGTTGGCTTCTTTGTGGGCCAAGTCATGAAAGCCTCTAAAGGTTCTGCAAACCCTGGTATGGTAAATAAAGTACTTAAAGAGAAACTTGACGCTAAATGTTAATTTGACTCCTTCATTTTAACACCCTGCACGTCGTAAAAAAGCCGTTTACTTCCATGAAGTAAACGGCTTTTTTATAACAGTATAAACCGTGATAAGTTTACATAGCACTTGGCATCATCATGTACACGACAAGCATATTTTGCTCATCCAATTTATCATTACATTGCAAATTCAAACCACCTCATGATCACGACGCTAATAGTTTATTAAACAACGATAACTGCTTATTAAGCATCTGTTTGTCTTCGTTATCTAATGAGCAATTTTCTAATACATAGTTAGCGGTACGATTTACGGTCTCCCACCTTGGATTTTTAGGTAAGGTTTGTAGCGATAAGTATTTATCTAGAGTCCGGGTTTTGGCTGTGCTCCCATCCATGTACACGCGCCACAGGCGACTGTTTTCTGCTAAATCGGTTTTGCTTTTACCACTGTATTTCTGCCATATGGCTATGCAATCCCTTATTAATTGTACCGTCACATCGCGTACATTTTGATTAGCATGTATCACAACTGAATTGGAATTATGAGCACGCTGAACTTTTAGCAGTAACTCTTCAGGTAATATTGGCGATACCACATAATCGATAATGCCCATTCGAATGCATTCTGCTAGCTGTGCTTTGTGATAACGATCAACCACTAATATAATCGGCGTCGCGCCATGTTCGTTGCGAATACGTTTTATATCTTCAAAAATATACGCGTCCCAATTTAAAATCTGCCATATAATTAATTTAGGCCGGTACTTAACAACATTTGCTTTTACAACCTTAGCTTTAACCAAGTAAAAATAGTCTTGTAAGGCGCTAGTGATCATACCGGACACATCATCATTAAATAAAATCGGTTCAGCTAGATCATTGCCATAACACTCAACTTTAGTTTGATCACTATTCGTATTAATCGGTTCATCTTGAGTATAAGAGCACAAAGCAAAACTCATACTCGTGGTATTTGATAATCGCTTGATATTTAACTTGGCACCCATTTCGTTAAGCGCATAATAAACAGCGTTCATTTCATCATTAATCATCTCTTGATTATGAATCACTTTATTTAAAATGAATTCAAATTTAACGCTCTGCTTATCACAGCGAATACACAAGCTAATATCAATACCATCACGATCAGCCATACGTGCTAATATCAAAACAATGTCTTGTAGTTGATCTTGGTTATACGATAAGGCAACCGTGTCATCATCGACATATATTGATAGCCCAAGTGCCTCAAAATGAAGCTGCATAGACGCGGCCAAGTTGCTTAATATAAAGACCTTACTCTCTTCAGGCTGTGAATATTTATGTTTTAAATAATCAGCACTGCGATCAATGCTTGCCTTCACATATGTCAGCAATCTCGATTCACGTTTGCGATGTAGCCATAACATATACAACTGAAACGCCACAAAAAAGACCAATCCAAATTGCGCCAACGGCCGAGACTGAATATAAAGCTGGGTATATAAATAATCATGCAATACTAAAAACGTCCACCCGATAAAACTAATCACAAACAGCAAGACAAACGGTGCTTTTTGTTTCATTAGCAACCCCAGCATAATCAGTATATATACAACCGTGATGATTCCCATCAGCTGATTGACAAGCCCAAAATGGGTAAACACAAGAGCAGGTGTTACAAGTATTGCCGTGATCAAACCAAGTGATAATAGCGATATAAAATGAGGATAAATTTGATTTTTGATATCAAAGAAACGGTGAAAAAAATAGATGAACATGGGCAGAGCAATAAATAACAATATGTGTTCGAGTCTTTGCCAGTTTTCCCAACTGATAAACGAGATGAAGTCGTAGGCAATGCGTTCTCCCACCATGATACTGCGTAGCGCAATGGCCCAAACAAATAATGCGAAGAAAATATGGCTAACATGACCATGACGAGACATATTCCTGACCAATAAATATATCGATACCAGCATTAAAAAACTAAAGATCATGGCATCCAATAATTTACTTTGATCACGTAATGCATGTCGGTGCCTCTCATCTGCAATCAACAGGTTATGCCACACCCCGCCTTCTTTATGATGAAAATTACTCACATGCAAAATTAAGTCATATTGTTCAGCTGGCGCCAGCGCCAATACATCAGGGCCAAACTTGGGCTCCTCGGTTTGCGCATCGTTTGATACGACACCACGCTGAAAACGCACCTCACCATTTATCCATAAACTCATGGCGCTTGGCGCATCAGGAACACGTAAATAATAAGATTGTTTTGTTGGCATATTTAAACGCAACCGCAATGTGGCAAAACCTTGTGGCGCGTATGTACCTTGTTTGTGCCACAACCCTGGTAGTAATAAACCATCACGCATGGGGGCATTGATGTCGATATGCAACGATTGCCAGTCAAACGCCCACAAACCATCGAGGGCCACAGGCCCTTGTCGTAAATCGTCCGTTGATATATATTTTTCAGGTAAAGAAAAACAGATAATTGGGATCATCCACCCCAACACAAAAATCACTAACTTCATGGCATTTATCATTATTTTTTTTATTCATACTACGCATTCTGCAGGCTTGTCTATACGCCCAAATACGCCTTCATTTTTAAGAAAAAGGGTCAATTTGCTTTAACCTTCTTTGCCCTCTTTTTTATAGATCAATAACCAACAATGCCTTTTATTAGCCTAGAGGTAACGGCTCCACCATTTAACCGACCACCCATAATAAAGATAATAACGAGGTACCTCATGAGATCATTAAAGACCGCTCTAGCATTACTGAGCTTAACCTTCAGTAGCCTAGCACTTGCCTATCCCGGCGTATTTCCGCAGTCCACCTTCCAAAACTTAGACTATGGCTTGTATTGGTTTGGCAATGACGACAACTACCAAAAAGCCCAAGCGGGTTACAGTAATGCCTATTACGACAAGAACGCACCAAGCATTATCTTTATCCATGGCTGGCAAAATGGTTCAAGCCAAGCCAAGCCAAGCCAAAAACCGTGAAACTTTTAATCGCAGTGACAACGGAGGTCCTAACATCGATTTAGCCTATGCATGGAGTCGTGCTGGTTATAACGTGGTATTTTATACTGGAATCAATTTGCGGATGAACGCGAGGTGAAAGACGCAGAAGCTAAAATCTGGAGCAAAAACGGTCCTCGCAGCATGCGCTGGCGCGACCATAACGGCAACTATCATAGCGGCCAAACAAAGATGCTGGTACTTTAATGTTTGAAAGCTTAAAAACCAACATGGCCGATTACACCGGCAATTGTATCATTTTGGCCGGTAACAGCCTTGGCAATCAAATGGCGATTGTCATCGCAAAAAAACTAAAAGATAGTATTAATGCAGGTCACACCAATAGCAAATTAAAACCAAAGCGCATCGCATTGCTTGACCCATTTTATTCAAACGGATCAAAAAGCTATATTGGCAATCAATGGACAGGGGATAAAGCACGTGGCTATGTGGACTCACTAAAAAGCTGGGGCGTCATATTTGAGGCGCATCAATCAAGCTCAGTGAGTAACACCGTGTTTATAGGAGATGCAAACAAAGGTTTATTAAATAAAATCGCATTTAAAAACTCATAAGATATTGGTTTAAGCGCAAAAACGTCTGACACTAGGGTGAAAAGCTTAATGAATGGCAGTAAAACGTTAATTCATGACTTGGGTACTTACACTAAAAGCCTTAGGGATGATCATTTAAAATACGGAAATCGTTTGTAAGAAAGTAGCTGAAAAATAAGGCGTATCAGCGCCGTATTTTTTAAGCGTAAATAAAATTATTTGAGAAGTTCATCAAAAGGTTCAATGACAACAGATTCTCCTGCTGAAATATTGCCAGCCTCTTGTGCTAAAACAATATAACAATTGGCCTGACTCATTGAACTTAAAATACCCGAACCTTGCCCGCCAGTGGCTTTCACTTCAATACTGCCACTTGAAGTGATTTTATAAATTCCTCGCTGATAATCCATTCGTCCAGGACGTTTTCTCAAAATCTCAGTGGTAATCGCATTTAAACGTAATACCGATTTTGGTGTTTGCCCAGACAATTTTCGTAACATAGGAATAGCCAACTGGTGCAAGGTGACCAAAGCACTAACTGGGTTACCAGGCAAACCAATAATATAACTATTAGCTAGTCGGCCAAACGCAAAGGGTTTACCTGGCTTAATGGCGAGTTTCCAAAAATCTATGTGACCTAATTCTTCAATCACTGTTTTGGTATAATCAGCTTCACCTACAGAAACACCACCCGAAGTAATCACCACATCAGCTTGTGCATCGGCTTTTAAAAATGTATCTCTTAAAACGTCAATATCATCCGGCACAATACCAAAGTTTATGACGTTCACACCAAAGCGTTCCAATAATGCAGTTACTATATAGCCATTACTTTCGTAAAACTGACCAGGGTTTAGTGTCTCACCCGGTTTTTGTAATTCATCCCCGGTACTGATTACCGCAACACTTATCTTGTCAAACACACAAACCGATGCCACTCCCAAACTGGCAAGCAAGCCAACATCAGCAGGCGTTAAACGCCGTCCTTCTGTTAATAATATTTGACCAATAGAGATATCCTCACCTGCACGTCGAATGTTTTCACCGACACTGGCTGTTTGTAATACGGTGATATCATTGCCTTGGCTTTGCGTATTTTCTTGCATAACCACAGCGTCACAACCTGCCGGTATTTGTCCCCCTGTCATTATCCGTGCGCACTGTCCTGCTTCAATGGTCTGATCAATAGGGTGACCCGCAAATATCTTAACTACCTGTTGTAATGTATTTGTGTTACCTAAATCTTCACTTCGAATGGCGTAGCCATCCATTGCACTGTTATCTGCTGAGGGTATTTGCATTTTACTAATAACACTTTCACCTAAAATACGACCACAGGCTTTTTCTAGTGTCACTAGCTGCGTTTTCTTGAGGGCAGTAATCTGCGACAACAATTGATCAAGAGCTACATTAAACGGTGTTAAATCTGGAGCACTAAAACAGTCTGTCATAATACACTTCTTAATTATCTGATAATTCGTGACTACCCAAACTGGCTTTCACACGACGTCAAAAATTCATTTTCTCAATACATTCTTAGTATGAAATTTTATTTAAATATTACTAATTTTACTTCCAATATTCGGAATTTATGATTAACGCAGCGTAATACCCGCTTTTGTTGCGCGAGCACTATGCAGCTTTTTATAACTATCAATTAAGCGCAGGTGCTTATCTAGGCCTTCTAGATTCATACTGGTTTTGGTTAAACCGTAAAACCTTACTTCACCAGTTACCGAACCCACGACGTTATCCATTACGTCTTGACCAAACATGCGGGTGAAGTTACCGATGTAATCATCAAGTTCTAATTCTTCATCAACGGCCACTTCCAATACGGCGTTCATGGCTTGGTAAAACAATCCACGTTCGACTGTATTGTCGTTAAACTGCAAGAAGGTTTCGACTAATTCGATGGCTTCTTCTAACGCACCGAGTGCAAGGTAAATTAAGATTTTTAGTTCAAGAATCGTCAACTGACCCCAAACGGTGTTTTCATCAAACTCGACACCAATCAGCGTGATGATATCGGTGTAGTTATCAAGCTGACTTTCTTCTAGGCGTTCTACTAAACTGGCGAGGGCATCGTCATCCAGTATGTGAAGGTTTAAAATGTCTTCACGGTAATCAAGTGCTTTATTGGTGTTATCCCAGATAAGATCATCAACCGGATACACCTCAGAATAATCGGGCACCAGAATACGGCACGCCGAACCGATATCTGAAAACTCTGCGATATACGCTTCTTTGCCAATAGATTCTAACATGCCAAATAAGCAATCGGACTCTTCTTCGTTGGTGCCAGAAAAATCCCACTCACAAAATTCATAGTCTTGTTTAGCGCTAAAAAAGTGCCAAGAAATTACACCGGTTGAATCAATAAAATGTTCAACAAAGTTTTCAGGTTCAGACACGGCCATGCTATTAAACGTAGGCTTAGGCACATCGTTTAACCCTTCAAAACTGCGGCCTTGTAACAGTTCAGTTAAGCTGCGCTCTAACGCGGCTTCGAAACTGGGATGCGCACCAAATGAGGCAAACACACCACCGGTTTTAGGGTTCATCAATGTGACACACATCACCGGAAACTGGCCGCCTAACGAGGCGTCTTTCACCACAATCGGAAAGCCCTGTGCTTCAAGTGCTTTAATACCTTCAACAATACCTGGGTATTTGTTTATGATGGCTTGTGGCACATCTGGCAATACAATTTCTTGTTCGATGATTTGTCGTTTAACGGCACGCTCAAATATCTCTGATAAGCATTGCACTTTGGCTTCATTAACATTATTGCCTGCGCTCATGCCATTACTTAAAAATAAGTTTTCAATCAAGTTTGACGGAAAGTAAACCGTCTCGCCGTCAGACTGACGCACATATGGAATCGAACAAATACCGCGCTCACGGTTCCCCGAATTCGTATCAATTAAATGCGAGCCACGTAGTTCACCTTCTGGGTCGTAAATGTCGCGAGTGTAGTCATCTAAAATACCCGCTGGTAATGCATCATCGGCTTCAAGCTGAAACCATTTTTCATTGGGGTAGTGAACAAATTCGCTATTGGCAATGTCTTGCCCAAGAAACTGATCGTTATAAAAGAAATTGCAGTTTAAGCGTTCAATAAATTCACCCAACGCCGAACATAATGCGCTCTCTTTGCTGGCGCCTTTACCATTGGTGAAACACATTGGCGTCGCCGCGTCACGAATATGCAATGACCACACATTGGGTACAATATTGCGCCAAGACGAAATCTCAATTTTCATCCCTAAGTCAGCCAAGATATTGGTCATGTTGGCGATGGTTTGTTCTAGCGGTAGGTCTTTGCCTAAAATAAACGTCTCAGCACTATCATCAGCCTGACCCATCAACATAGCCTGTGCGTCGGCGTCTAAACTTTTAACCGCCTCAATCTTAAACTCAGGGCCTGCTTGCACTACTTTTTTCACAGTGCAGCGTTCGATAGACCGCAGAATACCCGTGCGATCTTTATCTGAAATAGTATCTGGCAGTTCAACTTGAATCTGAAAAATCTGGTTATAACGATCTTCTGGGTCAACAATGTTGTTTTGCGATAACCGAATGTCATCGGTCGGGATATCCCGGGCGGCGCAATACACCTTCACAAAATAAGCCGCACACAATGCCGATGATGCTAAGAAGTAATCAAACGGCCCAGGGGCCGATGCATCACCTTTGTACCGAATGGGCTGATCTGCGATCACCGTATAGTCATCAAACTTGGCTTCAAGTCTGAGGTTGTCGAGAAAATTGACTTTAATTTCCATGAATAGTGTCCACCGTAAAGCTGTGCTGGGCAGCCTTAACCCTAGTATTGATAAGGTTTAGCTACTGGCTGGCAGCGTGTTGATCTTAATTTGGGGGGATTATCGGGGTTTTCGCGGCAATAGTCTTGGTTAGTTATGTAAATGTGGGAAATACGTGGGTTTAATTAGGCAGGCTGCTTTCTACCATAGGCATTAGCCTAACGGCATGATTAAAATACGGATATGATGCCAACATAAGTACAAAAGTAAGGACATAGAATGCGCTTTGAAACGGCCAAGTTAACCCCTCAAGAAAACTATAAACTGCTGATTGGCGGCATATTACCGCGGCCAATCGCTTGGGTTTCGAGCATATCGGTTAATGGCCATGTGAATTTAGCGCCGTTTTCGGTTTTTTCCGTTGCCCGTGCCCACCCTCCCATCGTTTGTTTTAACCCAATGTACAACCAAGATGCGCAGGCAAAAGACACGCTAAGAAATATCCGCGAAGAAGGGGAATTTGTCATCAATACCGTCAGCGCATCACAGCTAGACGTCATGAATAAAAGTTGCCACAACCTACCGCATGATACTGACGAGTTTGAATATGCCGGCATTACAAAAACAGAATCGGATTTTATTAAACCGCCACGAGTGGCCAATGCCGTGGTGAGCTTTGAATGCAAATTAAATCAAATTGTTGATCTTGGTGATCAAGCATTGTCAGGGCATTTGATTTTAGGCGATGTGATTGCTGTGCACGTAAATGACAACGCCTTCGCCGATGGAAAAATCAATAGCAATGAGCTGGATGCCATTGCGCGCATGTCTGGTGATGATTACAGCTTAACTAGAGAGAAGGTTCAGCTTGGGCGTTCTTAGCTAAATTTCATATAGGGCTTGGCTTATAATAAATATTATGAGCCCAAATAGTTGATTCGAGGTTGTGCTTTAATCTTAGTTTTTAGTAGACGAATATATCTACTTCATCAAAAATAATATCTAAGTTAATTCCCAGTATAGTGCATCAATAATGATGCAAAATCCTAGACAATAAATACAAATATTGCATGTTAAATTCGCTTTGATAGCATTTACAACTCGATATTAGATAAGCCCTTTAAAATCAAATTTTTACTTTTTATTCCTAAAATTGAACTTACCCCCCCAAGCTATTTTGATACATGAGATATTATGGATTGAGATACGCCAGCATCTGAAAGTAAAGCATTATATTTTTCATTATTGCCATATTGAAGATGAATTGACATAAATGTCAATGATAGATTTTCAGAACAAAAAAAATCATATATTCTCAAATACATTAAAATACTTTGGGAATGAAAATTCAAAATAACGATATACTAATTCAAGCACATTCCTCATTCTTGTCTTCTCTTTTACCGCACCATGATCTGATTGCAGTACTAAATGTTTTGGTTGTTACACATAACTCTCTAGATGTTTGTCATCTGCAATAACTAGACACTTTTCTTTCACGAGGCATGTTTTCTTCACAAGGCAAATTGCCACCCTCTTAAGTGCCATAAATTCATATTAATTGGAGCTGAAATTTTATGAACATGCAAGAATTAATGGCTCAAAATAAAGCGTGAGCCAAAGAACAAAAGAACATAGACCCTATTTTTAAAATGAAAACCAATGCTACCCACCCTTAATGCAGCACTCGGCTTTCAATATGATCCAGTGAAAGCAATGACAGCATCCAAAAATCAGCCACATTAATGGGCATACTGATTACGTCTTCAAGCGGCTTTAATAACAATGGCACCGATAATGTGTGCTTGATATCTTGGATGTTGTTTTCAACATATTGAACAAGCGAGTATAAATTGACGTTGGCCTCTTCTTTTCGCAATGCATACGCGTATTCAAGAGCGCTGCGCAGATAGCGGTCCACTGAAAACGACGAGCTGTGACAACTCAGCAGCAGCTCTGATATTTCAAACGCATTACCATAAGCAACCGACGCGCTTTCCCAATCTTTTGCATGAAATAACGCCCTTGCTTGCTCAATGATCATTCGCCAGGCTTGAATGGCTTGCTGAGGGTTATTAACAAATTCGCCTCTATGGTTATCGCATAGGTATTTCATTTTGGGTTCCTGATTTGGCTCTTTCAATATTGACTGACGAACACACTATTGCAATTGATTCTCATTTGCAATAAATATATCATGTCCTCCGTTATCTAGTCAGTAGAACGGCTATCCGGTGCTCGATATGTCGCCTTATTGTTCTTTATAGGTAGTTAATCCGTTTTGTGTACCACAGGCTAACCCTACAGAGGAATATCAAGCTACGCCAAGAAAGCTAACATAAAGCACACTGTTTATTTTAGGAGACAGGCATGAGCCAATTATTTTCTGAACTACTGACCATGACGGCTCAACAACCAGAGCCCCAGCGCTTATTATTTTTATTTTCGAAAACGGACAAAAAAAATCCAAAGAAAAGTAAAAAACACAAAAAAGGCACCATCACACCCACCATGTGTTTTGATAAGTTACCAGAAGATTTAACCACGTTTGAAAACCTGATATCTTAAGCAGATAGCATCAGTAAAGATTGGTCGTTTGTTTTCATTGCAGGCTTAAGCGGACACAATTCATGCTGCAACTTAGCCCTAACCAAATTAAAACCAAGCTTAATTTTATTGAGGGTTATGTAAACGTCAACAATGCAGCTGAAGGTTCGAAATTTGATGCCAATACGAATATCACTCACAAAAATATAGCAACCTTAGAAGCGGAGCTAATGAAAGATGCGGTGATTCAAATTAATCGTGCAAAAATCACAGAGAAAATTCAAGAATTATTTGGGGATGATCAAGCGCAAGAATACCGTCATAAAATTGAACACCATGAAATTTACGTACACGATGAAACCAGCCTAAAGCCCTACTGTGCGTCTATTACTATGTACCCATTTTTATTAGACGGCTTAACGAAACTAGGAGGAGAATCAAAAGCCCCCAAGCACTTAGAATCATTTTGTGGCTCGTTTGTGAATCTTGTATTTGCCATTAGCGCGCAATTCGCAGGTGCCATTGCCACCGTTGAGTTTCTCACGTACTTCGATCATTTTGCCCGTATCGATTACGGTGATGATTACTTAAAAAACCACCCAGAAAAAATCGCAAATCATTTACAGCATGTGGTCTATGCATTAAACCAACCGGCAGCGGCCCGAGGTTATCAAAGTGTTTTTTGGAATATTTCACTTTATGATCAATTTTACTTTGAATCTATGTTTGGGGATTTTGTATTTCCCGCTAACCATGTCAACCAAAACGTGTTAGTCAAACCACTTTGGGATAACATTAATTCGTTGCAACATTTTTTTATGAACTGGTTTAATCAAGAGCGTAAAAACGCCATTTTAACCTTCCCTGTTATCACCGCTGCCATGCTCACTGAAAATGGCCAATGTAAAGATCAAACATTCATGGCATTTTGTGCACAACAATTAGCCGAAGGTAATAGCTTTTTTACGTATCTTTCTGATAATGCAGACTCACTTGCGTCGTGCTGCCGATTACGTAACGAAATGACCGACAATACGTTTTCATACACACTGGGGGCGGGCGGCATTGCTACGGGCTCGGTGAACGTGATTACAATCAATATGAACCGAGTGATACAAAAGAAAATCGATCTCAAGGAATTGGTTCAAAGTGTACATAAATATCAAATTGCATATCGTCACGTCATGCAAGAATACCAAGAACAAGGCATGCTGCCCGTTTACGATGCGGGATTTATCAATCTTAATAAGCAATTTTTAACCATTGGTGTAAACGGTATGGTCGAAGCCGCAGAAAGCTTGGGCATTACCCCTGGTAACAATCAAGCATACAAAGAATTTGTTCGCAATCACTTAAAAATAATCTACGACGAAAACAAAGCGGCTAAGACAGAAACCGGATATTTATTTAACACAGAATTCGTACCCGCTGAAAACCTGGGGGTTAAAAATTCAAAATGGGATAAAGCAGATGGCTTACGTGTCAACCGCGAGTGCTACAACAGTTATTTTTATATCGTTGAAGATGAAACCTGCCATGCACTGGATAAATTTGTTTTGCATGGTAAAGACATGACCGAGTATTTAGATGGCGGCTCTGCATTACACCTCAATCTAGACGAAACCTTAAGCCAAGCGCAATACGCTAAGCTATATAACGTGGCCGCAAAAACAGGCTGCAATTATTTTTGTATAAATGTGAAAATCACCATATGCAATGACTGTGACACAATTGATAAGCGAACATTATATCAATGCCCAAGCTGTCATAGTCATAACGTTGATCATGGCACCCGTGTGATTGGGTATTTAAAGCGAGTAAGTGCCTTTAGCCGTGCTCGCCAACATGAGCATGACCGTCGTTATTATCAAAAGCAGGCTTAACGTATTTTGCATCATACAACCAATACGAAAAGCCAGTCTCCGTGATTACAACATGAATGGTTCAAAACCATCATACAGTTGCTAATAGTTGGTCTATTATGAGCCTATTAACGGCTTAAACCGCTATTTATGCAGGCTCGTTGTATCTCAATATCAGGTTTATTAGAACCGTATCTTTAGGTTCGCTATGAATCGTAGCCATGACATAACGAGCCCTGTATTATGCCCCCGATAATTTTAAGGGTGCTAGCCAGCACCGAGCATGACATTGTTAGATTCTGAGCCTGCACTCAGACTTATTTAGTACGGTAGACCGACATGACAAAACCCCAAACAGCCGCCCTTTTGGCCACTGCAAAAACCCACATGCCTTTGGGCGTAGCCGACAGCTACCGCTACTGGGGCGAAGACAACACTGTTTTTGTCAAAAGCATGAAAGGCGGCACCATCACAGATGAAGATGGCCAAGTTTATGTGGATTTTCGTCTTGCCTACGGCCCGATCATTCTGGGTTACCGTGATGCTAGGGTCGACCAAGCCGTCATTAACGCAATCACTGAGATTGGTACGCTTTCGGGCTTTTCAACTGGCTTAGACTCAGAAGTCGTCAGCTTGGTTAAAAAGATGTGCCCTAACATCGAAAAAATGCGGTTTGCTAACTCCGGCACAGAAGCCGTCATTGGTGCTCTTCGTACGGCACGAGGGTTTACTGGCCGTAATAAGATTGTGGTTGTTGAAGGCGGTTTTCACGGCCTGTATGACGAGATGATGTGGAAATCCGATGTGGATAACTGGGACAACAAAACCGAAGCAGCACCTGAGATAAAACCCTTTGGTGGGGGTATCCCAGAAAGCTCACGCGAACATCTAGAAACCGTACCACTCAATGACTTTGATGCCATTAAAGACGTGTTTGCCCGTGTAGGTGATGATATTGCCGCTATCGTAATTGAACCCATCTTAGGCAACTGTGGCAGCATCGCGTCGAGCCAAGAATACATGCAAATGCTGCGTGACGTGTGTAATGCAAACGGTGCATTGCTGATTATGGATGAAGTAAAAACCGGTTTTCGCGTAGCAAAAGGCGGCGCACAAGAGCTGTATGGTATTAAAGCCGACCTAACCACCTACGCAAAAGCCATTGGTAATGGCTACCCTGTTGCCGCCTTTGGTGGCCGTGCAGATGTAATGGACATGATCAGCTTTAATAAAAATGGCGTGACTCATGGCGGTACATACACAGCCAACATGATTGCATTAAGCGCAGCAAAAGCCACCTTAACGATTTTGAACGAAACCAATGCCTACGACACCATCAATAAAGTCGGCGCACAGATTCAACAAGCACTGTCTCGAGTCTTTACCAAGCACGGCATCGAGCATAAATTTGCAGGCCCAGACGCCATGTTTGGTGTGCACTTTGGTAAAGAAGTCCCACAAAATTATCGTGACTGGAAAAAAACCAACAGCGATCTTTACACCGCATTTGCCCACAACCTAATTGCCAATGGCCTCATGCTAGAGCCCGATTCTCGCGAACCCTGGTTTATTTGTGAAGCGCACCAAAGCGTGGATATGAAGTGGCTAGAAACAGTAGCAGATCAAGCTATGGCAAAAGCCTTGAGTGATTCGAAATAAGATAACGACTGAATAGTTGAAATTAAAAACGCATTCATTTTGAATGCGCTTAGAAACACTTAAATCCCAGGTATTTAGTGAACCCGCAGGATGGGCA
Source organism: Bermanella sp. (assembly GCA_034111105.1). Classification (GTDB taxonomy): domain Bacteria; phylum Pseudomonadota; class Gammaproteobacteria; order Pseudomonadales; family Oceanobacteraceae; genus Bermanella. Next base: position 50,754 of record JAWUXY010000019.1, read on the forward strand.
CTACCCACCACTCGCTTATGATTGTCGGGCAATGCCCGACCTACAAAGTTTACTCTCGACATAAAAACGCATTCATTCTGGATAAGCTTATAAACACTTAAGCCCTATAATTTAACAAACCCGTAGGGTGGGCACTGTCCACCATTCGCTTATGATTGTCGGGCAATGCCCGACCTACAAAGTTTACTCTCGACATAAAAACGCATTCATTCTGGATGCGCTTATAAACACTTAAATCCTATAATTTAACAAACCAGTAGGGTGGGCACTGCCCACCATTCGCTTATGATTGTCGGGCAATGCCCGCCCTACAAAGCTTACTCTCGGCATAAAAACGCATTCATTCTGGATGCGCTTGCTTATAAACACTTAAATCCTATAATTTAACAAACCCGTAGGGTGGGCACTGCCCACCATTCGCTTATGATTGTCGGGCAATGCCCGACCTACAAAGCTGTATTCCTCTTATAAACATCCATTCGTTGTAAACAACTGTAAATCAAAGAATTATAGCCGCCCTTTAAAAACATCAAACATTAAGATTTTAATGGTGAATATATGAACCTTTTAAGTCGAGACATAAAATCTTTTATGGTACCCATAACGCCGTACTTTAAAATAATATACAACGCCATTTTAGGTAATGACTTTATTGATCCGTACATAATGCACACATACTTATATTCACCGATTGGCCCTTCATAAATAATATTAGGCAATGAACTAAGCTGTACTTTTGCAACTTTTGGATGTCTAGCTCCACCAATGATATAAGGCTTCTTTAATTTATATATCTCAATGAATGATGTTAAAAATATTCTACATCTGTGTATGGGATGCAAGTTATCATCCATCCAAAGCCCACCACCTTCGACCACTTCAGACTCTAACGGATGCTCATCTGTCAAAGCGCCTGCAGGAATATCCGCATAATACCTAATGGGCAAATTTGAATTTAAACTATAACCACCTACTATCTCTTTTTTTTCATTATAAAACGCACGGACAGTCGATATCCGCATAAAGTGCTCGACACTTGTTTTATTACCAGACATATTTTCGTATATTCTGGCATATTCTTTAAAGTCATCGATCTCTTTTAGTATACGGCTGGTTAATTTCATCTTACTTCGAGCTCCCTGCTCAAGTTAAATTGAGAAATATCATGATTCGTAATATCAAATAAAATCAGGCAAGAGTGCAGGCACGTAATTATTCATATCTGCCCGGTGAAATAATATTATCAGGGTCAAGCGCTGACTTTATTTTCTGTCGTATAGTGATAGCATCACGCTCTATTTCGGATTGACCAAACGGCATTTCATCAATAGACCGTCGATAGCATATCCAACCTTCTTTACGATATTTTTCACGTAAAAGATCAATTAATACCTTTGCTCTTAAGGTCTCGTCTTCATCTTCTTTATTAAAGTACAAACTTACAATGGCTTGACACATATGTGACGTAACAGACGTTAGTGTTACCGCAAATTCAAACCCGTATTGTTCGTATAATGACTTGGTTAATTCAATACAATTATTGACAACCTCACCCTTCATTGGCAATGCGGGGGCGATCCAATAAAATCCACAACCCGCCATTACTGGGTCTTGATCAGCCGATGGTTGCTTTGAAGCATGTCGCCAATAACATCCTTTAAGCGCTAAGCCATCAGGGTTCCCTTCGAACATAATCATTGCTTGGGTTAATTGGCGAATTGTTTTTTGAAAACGATGATAGGAGTCACTTCTTTTAAATAGCGGGTATATTCGTCCCATAAAATGATCCACTTTAATAAGCGATTTTAGTGAGATCGAATTAACGATTGCGACGCCTTTTAGTTTCTCTTTAATGCGTTTTATTTTTGCTTTCGTCACTAACTTAGCGCCTGAAACAATAAACGCACTGGACCATGGTGCAATATTATTGCGTGATAGCATATTGCGTATCTGGCCTTCAGTTATACCTTTTTTACTATCCCATTTAGAAAAATCAAACTGCTGACTCACACCAAACATACGAAAGCTATTACCAAGATGAGGCAGAGTATCGATTGTGCCCTCAGCCTTAAGCTCAGCCATTTTATCAATGTACAAAGGTAATTTTTCTGCACTTGCTAACCGAATTAAACAGCGAGCACTTTCTTCTTGTACCTTACTTAATTCAAATCGAATACACGTTACAACAGCCAAGTTATTCTGTGTGAATATTTCCTGTAAGCCGGCTGATAAACCCGCTCGCCCGACATAATCCTTGTGATCATCAAGGGATATAATCTGACCATCCGCCAATACTGCTTCTTTGATCGTAAAGTGCTGGCTTCTGTTGCCATTGCTGCCGTGCCCGAAACCTCTTTCTAGTACATTACCAACAATACTGGTATCAGGGCCGGCGCCTGTGCAATCAATCATCCATGAGGAGCCTTTCAGGTAGTTAGCCAACTGCCCCTGTGTTACGCCAGGCTCAATATCAACAACGCCGTTAACATCATCAAAATGCCGAATATTATTCATTCTTTTAAAGTCAACGATAAGCGCGTCATTTAGCACGGCCGACGCCCCACCATAACCCCAATTACGGCCACTGCTAATCGGGTAGCAATGCAGATTATTTTTGATGCAATAATGCATTGTGCTCACGACATCATCACAGCTTTCTGGAAAGGTAACACCAGAGACCGACCGTAAATGATTGATCAGCCCGCTATTTTTGTATCTTTGAGTAATTGAGTCGTCATTTAACAGGGATATATTATGTTTAAATTCAGGCATTTTGCCTCTAATTTATATTTGGTAGAGTATATGAAGGGTATTTAGACTAATAATTAAACGTGACAGTTTGGTTTAATTATTAAAAATAAATAATTTTAATTTTAGTAGGTCAATAGTATGACTGAAGCTGAAATTATTGGCTGAGTCTAAGTAAATATAATGAATTACTGAATACTACTTATTGCGTATATTTTCATATTTTATGAGCACAATCCGCTTTTAAGTTCTGAATTAAAAATATTTTTTTTGTTTTTATTTTAACCACATTATTTTGATACTGATTTCATTGATTAATACGATATTTAAAATAACTGAATAGAAATACATCTTATTTGCAGTCTTAGTTAGAATTCATAAACAGACAGGTAATCGTCTCATCCCCCTATTACTTTTTTATGTCTTTATTATCGTTAAAATCACTATTTTTGCTAGATGTCAGGTCTGATATTGATGCACAAGATAAGTCGGTATTTTTATCAACAAGATCAGCACCATCTACGGTTAAAACATGTAATGTATAGTTATTTCGTCCAGATCTTTTGGATTCATATAAGGCCTTATCTGAAATTTCAACGGCGGTCTTATATGAATAGTCTTTCATCCAATCACCTGGTTTAGCAATTAAACACGCCCCCATACTCACCGTAATAAACGGTGTAATAGGCGATGATGGATGCGGGTACTGCAATGAGGCAACCATATGCTGAAATGACGTCATAACTACATCAACATCCTCTGCTTTTTCTAATGCAATGGTAATAGCAAATTCTTCTCCTCCATAGCGATACAGTTGATCACTGGGCCGACGGCAACCAGCTTTTAATGCTAAGGCTACAGCCTTAAGCGCATCATCGCCTTTTTGATGGCCCAAGCTATCATTAAAGTTTTTGAAATAATCGATATCTGCAATAATCAGCACAATAGGTTTTGATTGTCTTGGCGCCGTACGCCATAAATCAGACACCCCCTCATCAAATGCTCGCCTGTTTTTAACACCTGTCAGCGCATCCGTCATTGATTTTTGCTCTAACATCAATCGTTCGCTTTCTACATGTACCATTAATTCTTTTAATGCTCGGCTGAACACCTTCACCTCAACAATAAATCCAGAATGAGGTAATACAACTGACTCATCACCCTGTCTTAGTGACAATATAAAAAGTGACATGTCGGCAAGAGGATTAAGAAAAAATTTAGAGATAATGAAAATCATAACCATAGGTATCAACAATAGAATTAAAACCATTATTGACGTTTGATAATCAATTAAAGTGGGTAAACTACTTTTTTCATATTTAACTTCAATAGAAAAGTCCATCGTACCTTGGCTTTCATTAGCAACACCCATAACATAACGGCTAGAAAGCTTATTTAAGTTAAGCATTTTTCTAATAGATATTAAGTTCGTCATATTTTCAGGAATCGTACTCACTTTAAAATTGGCGCCGGTAACCGCTTTAATTTCTTCTATGTCGATAGTGCGAGAAAATGCAAGATAGCCATTCTTGGGCTTTTCTTCATTTGAGTCTTGTATAGTTGATACACATAACAAAGCAAGTTGATCTACTTTATCGGCATATTGGAACTTGCAATTAACATCTATATTACTTGGCCAGCGAAACTCCGCAAAAACATCTTGAAGTCCAAATTCTAAAGAAGAAAAATCATAAGTTCGTATGCCATTTTTTTCTTCTTCGATGCCAGTATTCAACTGGTTTTTATCATTAAAAAAGAATATTCCATTCAAATTCATATCGCTTAGAATAGAATCCACAAGATTACTTTTTACGAAATCTTCATTAGAATTCTCCATATATTCATAGAGGTCATCCCACTTTGACCAATCGTAAAGTAGTAACATCAAATTATTTTCTTCAACTGAAAAAGATTTTTGAATTGCGCGTAAATCAAGCTGATGATGTAAAAGGATTTGAGTAACAATCTGAGGATAAACAATATTAATGCGATAAAGTAAGAAGCCACCGCATACAACAAAAACATATATCAATAAAATGGTAATAACAAAATGTTTTAACCGCATAGCACCTCCTCAATCTTTTTAAGTGTAGCTGGGTTGGGCATACGCAACAGATTTTTATCAAGCTCCCCCCTTTTAACCTATTAAATGGGCATAAACATTGGTGGGACTTAGAAAATATTTTTACAGAAAATATGAATAATTTTTGTTATTAGAAATAATGATGATATTCAACTTGATAAGCATGCGACGTGATTGTAATACATAGTTAAGAAAGTGTTATTGCTATTAAGCACAAAAAAGCACGCGTTCCACATAAGAAAGCGTACTTTTATATGTGTGTGACGTGCGGTATTAAATGACTGAGAGCGTCACATCAATATTGCCACGAGTCGCATTTGAATACGGACATACCTTGTGAGCGGCTTCGACCATTGTCTGCGCTTCAGCTTTATCCATGTCACCTAGTGACACCGCTAGCTTAACCGCAATACCGAAACCACCTTCAATGGCACCAATTGATACCTCTGAATCAATATAAACATCTTTTGGTAAGCTGCGCTTTTGTGCTCCAGCAACCACTTTAAGTGCACCAATGAAACAAGCTGCATAACCCGCTGCAAACAACTGTTCAGGATTAGTACCTTGGCCATCGTCGCCGCCTAAACTTTTAGGGGTGGATAACGCAATGTTTAAACGACCATCATCTGATTTTGCTACGCCTTCGCGGCCGCCAGTGGCTGTTGCTTTGGCTGTGTATAATGCATTCATGTTAATCTCCAAAATGTCTATGATTTAGTTTGCATGCAAACTAATATACAGTATCGAATACCAATTGCAAATACTTTGCATGCAAATTAAAATAGACGTTAATGGAGTCTCTTATGTCATTTGATCAGTTAAAACTCAAAAAACAGCTATGTCACCGCCTGTATATGGCGTCGAACAGCATTGCGCGTGCTTATCGTGAACCATTGAGTGCACTCAATATAACGTATCCTCAATATGTCGTGATGATGGCCTTGTGGGAGCAAAACGAAATTACCATTGCAGAACTTGTGGCAAAAACCAGCATTGATGGTGGGGCAATGACACAGATTTTAAAAAAAATGGCCGATAAAGCGCTACTCGAAATAATTAAAGACGAGCACGATAAGCGCAAACGCCTAGTGCAGCTAACCCAGCAGGGACAGGCTTTAAAGCAAGAAGCCGTTAATATTCCGAATCAAATAACGTGCAAATTTACCAGCATAGACAGCGAGCAGATAGAGCAACTGATGCAGCTGCTTGATCTAGTTGTACATGACTTAGGCGACTAAACTTAGGGTATCTAATGGCACTTTGTGCCGTTACTTCGTATTACCTTGGGAAAACTGCTCCTAAAATAGACATGTTTTACATTATTATGAATCTTATTCAGCCAGCTACCGCTTAAATATCAGGACGATTACTGCGCATTCATTTCTGTCTCCGTCATTAAAGGCTGCCATCCATGATTCAGGCATTAGGCGGCTGCTCAAACTTAGTAAATAAAGAACTTAACTCATTAATCCTGCACACGCTTCGCTTGGCATATCCACTGCGCCCTTGATTCTATTTAAGTGTGGCTACGAGCTATTTCATTACATGTTTGAGGCAAAAGTGTTACTGGGTCCCGTTAAATCAAGAACGGGTTCACAGCCTCTCAACTTACCGCTCATTTCGCTTTATTTGCTCAGTATTCATCAATACTATGCTCAAAAATTAGACAAAAAAGAATCTTGAAGGACAAAATATGCTTAGTAGAACGATAATGACACTGGGGCTGTTAACACTATTGTTAGCCTGTAGTGATAACAACGAGAAGGAGCCTACCCCCACCTTCACAAGTTGAGTTGGATGAACTCACCTCTGCACTAAACAGTATTAATCCAGCTAATCTCAAGGCCACGGCAGACATTGCTTTTCAATCTCCTATTTTTACCACATTAAATTCAGGCATTGAGTTTAGTGCCGAATCATTGCCTGATTGGGCCACCATTGACAGCATTACGGGCAGTATTAAAGGAACCGCAACGGCTGCTGATGTTCACGCAGGGCACGCATTTACTCTTAAAGCCGCACGAGGCTTAGCTCAAGTAAGTTTAAAAAGTTCGTTAACTGTTGAGCATACAGCCAGCTTGCTGACTCCTGATTCTTTGGATTTTTATGCGACGGATTTTGCAGGCAATATACGGCCTGTCGTGAATCACCTTAATGGTGATTTAACAGGCCAAGTTAAGTTTGTGCAGTCACACTCTGTTGATCCAAATAGTAATTTTGAGCAACATGCTGGGGATGAAACTCAAAGTCGCTATATGCCGAGAATTGTTGCCTTACGCGAAGCATTACTGCTATTTACACCAACGACAACATCGGCTCCCATTACGATGGATGTGGAAGTTTCTGTAAATGGCGAGGTATTGGGGGTTTATCCTATGGCTCACCCTAATGATTTGTATCAATCGGATTATGAAGGCCCAGTCAAGATAGAATACTCACACGCCGCTTGGAGCACTGAACTGCCTTGGAATCTCATGCGTAATGGTATTTCACTAAAGTTCATCCGTAATAAAGGCGCTCAAACACAAGCCAGTGGTGAGCTTAGCGCGACTAATATTGACATAGGTGATGCGAGCCAAATTATTTTACAGACTATTCGCTTAGGCATGCTAACAAATGTTGATCAAACTTCTGGGCATTTGACGTTAAATAACCCGTGGTCAGCGGCAGCTGATTATTTTCAAACATTACCGGTGTCTAAATTGATCGTCGCCAGTTATGCGGATGTAGAGTTAGCAAAAACCATCATTGCTGATGGCACAATATACGATACAGCTAGTGCAACTGACGGCGGTATTTATAGTGGTGACATGCGTGGAGATGTGGCTAAAGCGCAAGTGAGTACCGGCATCAATTTGGCCAATTATGGTATTAGTAGTAATAATAACTGGCAGTCTTACCCGCTTTTATTCAAGCAAGTCACTAATCACCATGCTTGGGGTAATTATAAAAATGGTCGTCAAGCCCATGGTTTAAGTGGTGGCAATGGCATTGGTACATTGACGAGCAGCTCAGGTAATGAAGCCAGTCACGAGTGGGGCCATGGTTATGGTTTAGGGCATTACCCAGGCAGCACATTAACCGAAGACAAGCGTTGGCAGCGCCATCATGCCGACAGTGGCTGGGGATTCATCGCTCATCGTAATCGACTGCGTAGCAGTATTCAGGGTGGCGTGGTTGAATCCAGCCCAGAGCATTATAAAGGCATCTATCGTTATCATGTTGATGCAATGTCTGGCGGCTCTAATAGCTCACGTTTTTCAGAATATACCTACCATACTGGCTATTCTGCACGGATTATTCAAAATCATTTAGAACAATTCCCAATACCCGATACCCGTTTTGCCAGCGGTTATAAAAAGTGGGATGAAAACACCGGCCGTTATGAGCAATATGATTTTCCAACAACTGATCAACGCTTAGCGCCTCAGCAAGTCGGCGTACCTGTCGCGACCATTTTAGGAGGCTATGACCCTACTGGCGATAACGCATTAATTTATCCAGTGTTCCATGGTAACTACGGCAATGTATTTGATTTACCTGCACCAGACTTTACACAAACGGATGGCATCTGCTGGCTAACACTTAATAACGCGGCTAATCAGCCACGCAATATAGCCCTAGCCGCGGCCCGTCACAATGCAGGCAGTATTAACCAACTCCATATCAATGTGGCTGCGGACTATTTACCGACCCTAGCCACCGTAACCTGCCGTCGAATGGGAACAGATGTAGAATTAGCCCGAACAGTATTTGATGGGGTTATCCCTGCTCTACCAGAGCTTGCTGTTGTTGGCCAAGAAGCGGAGTACATCGGCTTACAAAAACATGAAATGAGACAGTTAAGCGAGTCTCTTAGTGCCTTATCAGCGGATACTATTCCAGTATTAAATTTGGCGACAACTGATTTACTTGCCAGCTACAGCACAGAAGAATTAACAAACGGCTTAAGTGCTGAGGCAAAATTAGTTTGGCAGCGTTATACCCGTCAGCAAAAAAATACTCAGAAATTAAAATTTGTTTTACACACACTCATGCAAGAACCCATAACCCTAGCGGAAAAAGCAGAGAAGATGAGAACCGCATTAATCGCTCACGCTGTCCTTAGTGAAGGCCAAAGTATGCCTGTCACAGGTTATGTCATTCAAGGTCCAAAATACTTCAGCGCCAAGCTTGATGCTGATGGCTACATGAATGCGTCGGCAGAATCGACAGGTGCGGCTAAGTGGATAATGGATGCACAAGGCAAAATACATTTAGCGGCTCAACCCTCTCAATGCATAATCGCCACAGAAAGCCGTTTAGGTTTAGTTGATTGTGAGCTGGATAACGGTGCTCAGTTATGGCGTTTTAAAGACGATGATACCGTCAAAAACATGGGCAACCAGAAGTGCGTTGACTTTGATTACAACAATAGCCGCTTGATTACATATGGTTGCCATGGTGGTGTTAATCAACAATGGCAAATAGAGGCCGACGCTCAATCCGACAACCTGTTATTAGCATTATGGGCAGGTAATGATTTAGAGGCTCTGTATCAGTTATTAGAGAATTAATGCTGAGTTAAGTTTGCCTACGATATTACATCGACTATTACGGCAACACTACGCGTTCATATGAAAACGAGAAAAGTCGAATCCTGAAGGGTCCGACTTTTCTCTTACATTTAAAACTGACCATTAACGCGGCGGCCGAATATTGATTATTTATGGCAATAATCAATATTCATTTTTATAATCATGACAAAATCACTAACAATAAAAACCAAACACCATTATTAAAGAGCAAAAAAATAGATTAAAACGCTATATTGCTCACAATAAAATGTTAAAACATGTCAAAAACGGCTTATACAACAAAAAGTCGTGACGCTACCGCCTATTAAAACCAGCCCAACCTAATGCTCACCAAAAATATTTATTCCATTAAAATCATAATGAAAACCATCATGGTAAATATAACGGATGATTAGGATTAGAAAGAATAGAGAGAATTAAGGGAAGTTTGGTCATGTCAATAAATGTCAAAACCGGTTTAATCACTGCCATTTCAAGGTTTAGCCTATATTTATAGGCCTGCCTCGTGTCTTACAAGACGCAACATTTTCATCAACCATAATGATTAGCATTCTTATTAACTTATTTTTATATCTTACTCCACAATAAATTTTTTTATTATGTATAAATTTGAAAGCAAAATAAAAATATGCATTAATATTTTAACGATCTAAATTATTTATTTTTATACGTATAAACAATAATAAAAATATTAAACTAATTTTAAAAAATAGATTTATCTTGCCAATTTTTAACCTTTATATATTCAACCTTTACTAAACAAAAAACTGTGCCTATGATTTAAAAGTTCAAAAAATATACTTTTTGAATATTTCAATAATGGAAATAATTTAATAAAAAATAAATATCAAAGGCCTAATTCAATGAAAAAAAACATATTGAAAAAAGCGTACTTAAGCGCTTTTGTAATAGCATTCTCATTATCTGCACACAGTGGAGGCGGTAATGGCGGCGGTAACAACGATGAATTACCGCTACCGGATACTTGTACATCAAACTGCGGATATGAAGTTGGGCCAAACCCAACACTCAGTGCACTTCAAGCAAGCCAAGGTCCGTTATCAGTAAGCTCAACGATTGTATCGAGTAGTGTTGATGGTTTTGGTGGTGGGACTATTTATTATCCGAGCAATGCCTCTCAAGAATTGGCCGCTATTGCAGTAGCACCCGGCTTCACTAACTACCAGTCAGCGATACAATGGTGGGGGCCGCTTTTAGCCTCACATGGCTATGTGGTCATTACCATTGATACTAATGGGCGCTTTGATAACCCAAACAGTCGAAGCCTGCAATTAGATGCGGCACTTAGCCATTTAATTTCTGAAAGTGAAAGTTCAAGCAGCTCGATATCAGGATTAATTGATAAAAATCGTTTGGCTACCATGGGATTTTCAATGGGCGGTGGCGGCTCGCTAATCAGTGCATCTAGAAACCGCTTAAGCGCAGCCGTTCCTTTAGCACCTTGGAATAGCGGCGGCAATGACTTTGATCAGATAGGGGTACCTACATTGATTATGGCTTGTGAAAATGATTCAACGGCAAATGTAAATTCACATGCTAGCCCGTTCTACAATACGATTCCAAATAGCACTGACAAAGCCTATATGGAAATCGCCAACGGCCCGCATAACTGTGCAAATGGCAGCAATGGTAATGGCAATGATGCATTGCTATCAACCTATGGTGTATCTTGGATGAAACGCTTCCTTGATAAAGATAACAGATATGCACAATTTTTATGTGGCCCAAATCATGAAAGTAATAGTTCGATTAATGAATACAGAGACAATTGTAATTACTAATCGATATTTTTAGCATAAATATAAGTTACGGTTGCATCTCGTCTATACGGTAATTTATAGGGCATAGATCTGCCCGTATCACATTGTAAATAAAAGCAATGAAGTTGCTCTTATTTACAATGTTAAGTAAATTGCTAACGATGGTATTTCAAGACACAACCCAAAATACAATAAAAAGTTGATATTCAATATGCTTAAAAGAAATTTAGTTATATTAACGATCATTAGCGCTTGTATTATTACTACCATTTTTATTGTGAGCAACAACGATACACAATCCGTCAAAGTACTATCTAATAATATGTCGCAATCTGACGGCTCGCACCCGAATAATTTCGAAAAGCATGCTGCTACCATTGCAACAAAATGGCAGTGGTCAAAAATAAACACCAAACAAACTATAGCGACTGAAGAGAATAAAAAATCGCTGCCTTTTACGGCTAAATTTGTCTATGAAGCACTAAAAGCAGTAAAACTTGATGACCATGGAAACGTCATTCACGATCACAATGCCCTACTCTCTCTAGATGAAGCACTACTAAGAATACAAAGTAAGTTGGATGCAGAATCGCTGAGTACATTACAAGCAATCATCAAAGACGGTTTACCCGGTAAGGCAGGCGAGCAAACGGCAAAAATCGTTGGCGATTACTATTACTACTTAGAAGCTAAAGATGAATTTAGCCAGACCAGCGAAGCGCTTGCGAATACAGAAGTACATCAAAGCGTCGGTGCAGTTGAAAATGATGAGCTACTTTATGCTGAGCTACAAGCATTGAGAGATGTACACCTTGGTAGTGAAGTCAGTAGCGGGCTATTTCGAGTTTCGGATGCCGATGCACAATATATGTTTAATAGCATGAAACTTGATCTCGACCAAAATCTATCGGAGGAAGAAAAGGAACAAACACGACTTGAAATTCAAGAGCAGCATATTCAACGTTCGGTTAATATTTCTGACTGGCCTGATCGATACAGCGCATTTCAAGATGCTAAACACAAAATACTAGCCGCGTCGCTAGATGAAGAAGAAAAGCAAAATCAAGTGACCCAGTTATTGCGCAGTTATTTTAGCTCTGATGAACTAAAACGCATAACACACCTTAGTCTTGATCAATTATAAAAACATACGGAGGCTAAATGTCATGTTATATCCATTTAGCCTAAAAGCAGTACACATTAAATATTTCAATATAACGTTATTATCTGTAATTTTGTTCTTTGTCGCATCAGAACATATAAGATTACGTGACAAACCGTCACCTAATAACCAAGTATCCTCCGACCACTGGCTTCAACCAGCCGAGTTAGATGTACTATATCCACAGTTAATTAGTGACGACAACTGGGAATTGGATTTCATTAAAATCGAAGAGGTTATTAGAAACTTAAAAATTGATTTCAATCAAGAACTACTCATAAATTCTGATACCGCTGATAAACTACAACTTGTTATTGCACAGCTAGACATGAATCTACCTAATAAAGAATGGGCACGACTTGAATTCCTAATAAAACAAAGCCTAGGTGAAAACATTGGCAAGTCATTTTATACATTAGTGAACAGCTACTATCATTACCAGCAAGATCAAACATCATATTTAGAAAAAATTAAACATGCAAACCCGAACGAGAAATTGGCCTTACTAAAAGACAGTGAAATAAAATACCTCAAGATGCAATCCCATCACTTTGGGTCAAGCATCGCTAAACAACTATTTGAAAGAAAAAATAAAACCACTAACTACCTAAATTCAAGGCGCATTGTTAGTATGACAAAAGAATTAAGCAACGCACAAAAGAAAGAGCAGTTATCCCTACTATCAAAAAACTATAAACAATCACTGATACAGCAGTAAATTAATATCATGAATACAAATTCTAAGTTACTGCATACTATCACTCCAAAGATAACCTCGTATAAATGTCTGCTTATACTGCAAAAACTGCTATTAGCTTTATTATCTGGCTCAATGCTTTCTTTGGCGTTGTTAAATCATGATTATTTTTACTGCACTTGGTTTGGGTTTATCCCACTGTTATTCGCCATTGAAAAATCAACACTGCTGCAGAGCTACCTAATAGGTTTAGTCGCCGGACTCACTCTGTTCATCACGGGCGCCTACTGGATTATTGATTTCATTGCATTGTCTAAAGATTACGGTGTTAATTCAGGCTTTTTGTTAACTGGGCTATTTTGGCTTTACAGTGCACACTCAATCGCATTAGCCACCGTATCATTTAAGTGGCTAACACAGAATTCAAAGGTGCATGAATTTGTCTTATTTCCACTGGTTTTTGTCCTTTTTTCTTCTACTTTTCCTATGTTATTTCCCATGCGTTTAGGCGATAGCCAAGTTAATTTTCATAGCGCACTGCAAGCCATTGAGTTCGTTGGGGTACATGGCTTAGATGTTATTATTATCTTATTTAATATCGTGTTTTATCGTGCATTAGGTTATATATTCTCTTTTAAACCTAAACCCGTTAATCAATCAAAGCTACCCTTTATCCTATCGTTATCGCTTATTGGAGGATGGTTTATATATGGCATAACGGCTTATTCATTTTGGCAAAATGAGATCGCCACATGGGAGACGTTAAAGGTAGGTTTAGTTCAAGTAAATGAAGTGCCAAGCCTTGGTAATAGCATTCAATACCCGGGCTATAGTCAAGCTTACCCACCTGAAATGGACATGACAGAGCGTCTTAACAGCGCAGGTGCTGACGTTATTATTTGGCCAGAAGCGCAAAAGAAACAATACCTAGATGACTCCAGCGTAAAACAAGCTTACCAACAGCGTATGAAAACATTAAATAACCATTTAATATTTCAAGATATGCAACATATTCATGACCCCATCAATGGCACACTAATAGAGAAATACAACAGCGCTATCATGATTAACAATCATGGCCAACAAGTTGATAGCTACCAAAAAATGAAACGCATTCCCTTTGGGGAATACACGCCCATGCTAGAAAAAGATTCCATGATGTCAGTTTGGGCCAGTAGCATTTTGGGTGACTTTAATGGAGAGCTATCACAAGGCGACAAACACAAAGCGTTTAGCCATCCGCAAGTAAATATTATTCCACTTATCTGCTATGAAACCACGTTTCCTATTTTTATTGCACAAGCCGTACAACAAACGTTAACACAAAGAAATTTATCAAAGGGGGCATTACTAGTTGGACTGTCCAACGATGGCTGGTTCGGCTCAACACACTTACCTTACCAACATATTATGCCATCCGTACTGCGCGCCGTTGAAAACCGATTACCGCTCGTACATGTAGCCAATAACGGACCATCAATCGTTGCAACACCCGATGGCAATGTGATTTTCACATCTGACTTTCAACAACCCGCTGGATATATTGTAGACGTGCCTCATTCAAACACGGCGCAAGGTAGCTTTTATAGCAGGCATCCTTCTTTATTTATGAATGCAGTGAAGTGTTTATTCTTATTGATTTTTGTTTATTCACTAGTGAGCCTTATTCGTTACAGGCTATATTTACCTAAATAAACGCGACATTCAAAAATCCAATCTAAATAAAGGGTAGGTCGGATAAGCAAAGCGCCATCCGACAAAAACTCAAAATGACGACAAGTTTTAGACATAAATCTACGTAATTTCATACAATGTTGGGTGGCATTCGTACCTCATTTACCCAACCTACGGCTACGGGCTGATTGTTTATTATAAAATAAAAATACATAAAAAGGCGCCCATTGGCGCCTCAAACATACTGCATATTTTATTTATGGATATTCCCAATCCGCTCTTTCAACCCATTCCCTGAAATTAGGTTGTTCTTGTTCTGGATGAATGGGTGAGAAGTCCATGGCGTTTTTAAAATAGGGGGAGCCTTTTTTAAAGGGGGTGAACAAATCAAACTCTTTTACGAAGCCTAACTCTGCTGGGCACTCATACTCATCTAACGGTTGTATGGGCAACCACTCTTTGGGCACCCATGGGCTATCAATATCTAATTCGAAACCATTGCGGTACGCAATTTTAGATAAGATCACGCCCCATGTAGACACAACCTTGCTTTGATAGGCCATACCGTTTTCATTATTGCGAGAAATCATGTAATCTGACCCGAATGCCCCTCTTAATTAAAGTCAACCATAAGATATTCGCACAGTACGCATAGAGATATTCACTTTAAATATAAAGCATTATTAAATGGGAATTATTAGTAATCTATTTAGAGTAGGCCTTCAACTACAGATTCTAATTAAAATAAGTATAAGTTTTTCTTCCAAAGCATGACGCTTCAATTGACATATTATCACTTAAGAAATTATCACGAAAATCATAGAATTTAACCTTTTCGATTCCAAGATTAACAATTTCATAAATCGAATTACAATTTAAAAAAACACGTCGATTTATAATATAAAATCCTTCAATATTATTCTTATTAAAGATATCATCATTATAAAATGAGACTTCACTTATTTTTGAAAGAACAAAACTTTCTTCATACTCGTTATAAATATACTCCACATACAATTCTATTTGTTTTTCTTTTTCACCACATACAATATTCGCCTGAGCACGACTAGAGGTTTCATCTACCTCCGTTTCTACCTTCAACCCATAAAATTTGTCACTCGTGACACTAGAAGTAATATTTAGAAATTTAAATACAGAAAATATTTCAGCATTACACGTATCATGAGAAAATGAAAAATCAATTTTATACTCAAACAACCTCCAATGAGGCATACCTGATACAAGGGAAGCCAATCCACAATATACAAAAAAAACAAGAAAATAATATCTAATCATTATTCTTTACAAGAGACGGAAATTGAAAATAAGAAAACTGAAAGGCCATTAAAAGAGGGGCATATAATATCACTACGGCATAATATGACTCATAAGAAACCTTAAATCTCATCATGAGATAATTCAAAGCTAAAAAGACCAAAAAAACTGAAACCAACCGCCTCTCAAGCCTAATTTCACCGACATTAAAAGCATACATAATCAAGATACGTCCCCCAACCCATCCCAAAACAGAAAAAAATGAAAAGCACATTAAGTCAATCATATGTACACTGACATCACCTTCCCAATATGGGATATACAATATAGATTTTATTCCAATAAAAAAAAACATATAGATAGGCACCAAAGAAAAAAGATAAAACTCCATGTAAAAAAATGCTCTTGATAGTGCCTTCATTATTTAATCTCCCAAGTCGTGCTATTTACATCCAACCTGTAAACTCCACTTTTCTTCAGGACTATACTTATCTTCTATCACACTAACAACTTTCTCTAACAAGACACTCACCATACTTAAACAGCCAACCCTATAAGTCTGCTTCTATCGCGCGCAAGCGCCCTCCCACATCTCACATCTCACACCTCACACCTCACATCTCACACCTCACACCTCACATCTCACACCTCACATCTCACATCTCACATCTCACATCGTAAATAACCTAATCCACTAAAAGTACCGATTAAACAACCGAGCTGTTATTTCAATAAACTCCTCATCCTCAACCACCTCTTCATCTAAAATCGTCACCGCCAACGCTAGCATGTCTTCTTCGGCATAAAAAAACGCATCCAATGCACTGCCGTCTTTTCGGGTTAATTTTTCATTTATTAGATTAACACCAATCCAAAAAAAGAACTGTTCGCCATCTTCATTAGCAATTTCATAATGAATTTCGGTTTCACCATTTTCATACCAAGCGCTTACACAAAACCAATCACTCATTGATACAACCTAATTCAATCAAAATATTTACATTCCCTAGAAATATGCATCCATGCATTCCTAAGATATCGCCCATTCATTTGCATAAAAAAGCCGAATCATTTCTGATTCGGCCTTTTGCTTTATCAAGTTCTAATGGTTAAATTAGAATTGATCCGCTGTCATTTCATACAAGCAATCAGCGCCACCTTTGACGGCTTCGCTTAGAGAGATGTATCTTGGCAACAGGCGCTTAGTGAAAAAACGAGCCGTGGCTAGTTTGTTCGCGTAGTAAGGCTCTGTGCCTTCTTTCTCTAATGCTTTTTCAGCCATCATTGCATACATGTATGCGAACGAGGTGTAACCAAATACTTGTAAGTACTCAACAGAAGACGCGCCAATCTCATTTGCATTTGATTGTGCTTTTTCCATTACCCAATCAGTTAAGTCAGAAAGGTTCGCTAACGCGGCTTTCAATGGGTTAATAAATTCAGCCATTTTTACACTGCCTTCTTGTGTCGCAATGAAATCATTGATTTCTTGTGCGTACACTTTAAACGATGCACCGCCGTTTGCTGCAATCTTACGACCGATCAAATCAAGCGATTGAATGCCGTTAGTGCCTTCATAAATTTGGGTAATACGGATATCACGTACGTGTTGCTCTTGGCCCCACTCACGAATGAAACCGTGACCACCAAATACTTGTTGGCCTGCCGTGGCGGATTCAAGTGCAAGGTCAGTTAGGAACGACTTAACAACTGGCGTTAGTAATGAAACCATTACTTCTGCGTCTTTCTTAACGTTTTCGTCGTCAGAGAACTTAGCAAGGTCTAACCATCTTGATGCGTAAGTTGAGAACGCACGAGAACCTTCTGTGTTAGCACGCATGGTTAACAACATACGACGAACATCTGGGTGAACGATAATTGGATCAGCGGCTTTGTCTGGGAATTGCTTACCCGTCGGAGCACGAGACTGAATACGATCATTGGCATACGTCACTGCGTTTTGGTAAGAGTTTTCAGCTACGCCTAAACCTTGAATACCTACAGCAACACGCTCGTAGTTCATCATGGTGAACATGGCGGCTAAGCCTTTGTTCTCTTCACCTACTAACCAACCTTTTGCGCCATCGTAATTCATAACGCAAGTAGCCGAAGCCTTGATACCCATTTTGTGTTCGATAGAACCACAGCTTAATGGGTTACGCTCACCTAGAGAACCGTCTTCGTTTACTAGGAATTTAGGCACTAGGAATAAAGAGATGCCTTTAGGTCCCGCTGGCGCGCCGGGTAGTTTTGCTAGCACAAGGTGGATGATGTTTTCCGCCATGTCGTGCTCGCCCCAAGTGATGATAATCTTGGTGCCAGAAATCGCAAACGAACCGGCTGCTTGAGGCTCTGCTTTGGTACGAATAATACCTAAGTCAGTACCACAATGTGGTTCGGTTAAATCCATCGCGCCTGCCCAAACACCTGAGTACATGTTTGGAAGATATTTTTCTTTCAGTTCTTGGCTGCCGTGTGCATTGATTGATAAGCACGCGCCCGCTGTTAGCATCGGGGCTAAACCAAACGAGATGTTAGAGCCTTGAATCATTTCTTCAACTTGACCCACAAGCATCTTAGGCATGCCCATGCCGTCAAATTCTGGGTTACCACCCAAACCACCCCAACCGCCTTCGCAGTAGGTGGCGTAAGCTTCTTTAAAACCAGGAGGTGCAGTGACTTCGCCGTCGTTCCATTTAGAGCCGTGTTCGTCGCCTTCACGGTTTAATGGTGCAATGACTTGTGCAGAAATTTTGCCCGCTTCTTCTAAGATGGCGTCCGCTGTATCTGGATCAACTACTTCGGCTAAACGTGGGTTTTCAGACCACATTTTAGGAGCATCGAATACTTCGTTAAGCAAGAAGCGCATGTCGCGCAATGGAGCGTTATATTCAGGCATTTTAATTCCTCATTACTATCGGCAGCT
>JAWUXY010000020.1:0-23637 GCA_034111105.1 Bermanella sp.
AGATGACAAAGCGCTTGCCTAAGGCAGGTTTGAGGTAAGGAATTAAAACATGCGCCATCGTAAAAGTGGTCGTCACTTAAACCGAACCAGTTCGCATCGTCAAGCTATGTTCAAGAACATGGCTGTATCGTTGATCGAACACGAGATCATTAAAACTACTTTGCCTAAAGCAAAAGAGTTGCGTCGTGTGGCTGAGCCATTAATTACGCTAGCAAAAGAAGATTCTGTTGCTAACCGTCGTTTGGCTTTCTAACGCACTCGCTCTAAAGAAGCGGTTGGTAAACTGTTCAGCGAACTTGGTCCTCGTTACCAAGAACGTACTGGCGGTTACCTACGTATTCTTAAGTGCGGTTTCCGTGCAGGCGACAATGCTCCTATGGCATACGTAGAACTGGTTGATCGTCCAGTTGCAAGCGAAGTTGTTGAAGAATCTGAAGATTAATCAACGCTTTGTTTGAAATAAAAAGGCAGCTTCGGCTGCCTTTTTTTATGTCTGTCTTTTGTAAATATAAATTGAGTTGTTATGTCACAAGTATCTATTAAGCCGTTAACCTTGGTGGGTTATTTTGAAGGTATGTCATTCTTACTTTTGTTAGGTGTTGCTATGCCCCTTAAATATCAGATGGGGATTGTTGAGCCGGTTAAATATTTGGGTATGGCCCATGGTATTTTATTTATGGCTTATGTGTTTGTGCTTATGTCAACAGCGTCGAAAGTGAAGTTGCCATTGTGGGCGATGCCGTCAGGTGTGCTTGCTTCGCTGTTACCATTTGGGCCGTTTGTATTTGATTGGATGCTAAAGCGATCTTTGAGTCGTTAATTTTTTGTCTGTGACTGTTTTTTATGCAGATAAGTTTTTACATCAATTGTCTGCAATTATGAAAATCTAATTTACATTTTAATTTCTGATGTATCGAGCAGATAGGTTATATGCGTATTACATTAAACCTATTTTTGTCACGTGTATGAATAGAATAATGCTAACAGTAAAGTTATCTGGCTAACGGTCTAGTTGTATAGGTGAGCTTACTGAATTGTCGAAGCGGCGATTAAAGTATATTTAATTTTGTTAATATTAAAAACTTAACTCTAGCTGCAAGCGCACATTGCGTGGCGGCTGAATAAATTGATAAGGGCTCGTGCCCCTTGGGTTGCTGTGGTAATAAGTTTTGTCTAATACATTTTCAATATAAAGATTCATATCTAGACGTGTATTGCCCGAAAGCTGCCAATCATTAGCGGCAATATTAACGTTTAGTGTTTGCCAGCTAGGAATGCGCTGAATAGCGGTCGTGTTTCCATCAATAGTATTTGCTTCAGTGAAAGTTTTTGACCAATGGTTGATAAATACGCTGGTGCTCCAGCGATGTGTCCATGTGTAGCCTAATCCAAGTTTCACTTTTGTTTTTGGTAAGTCCAATAGTTCAGTTCGGTTGCCAACCGTTGTTTTGTCTGCGTCAAGGTAGCGTAAACTGAAAAATCCAAATATTGAATGTCCTTGCCATTTTAATTGGTTTTCAAAGCCTTCGACGGTATTTTCCCCGCTTACAATGGTTTGCCAAACATTCCGTTCTTCATCAAATACTTTTTGATAAAAGTTTTTTGCTTCCATTTGGTACAGCACTGCAATATTCACCCATTCAATGTCCCGAAATGTTTGGGTGTGCGTGTAATTGAGTTCAATCATTTTCATTGTTTGAGACTCAAGAGATTGGTCTTCCACTAATTCAAATTCGAAAATAGTCGGTGGGCGAAAAGCTTCGCCATAAGTGATTTTCCAAATATGATGTGCACTGGATTGATAGACCGTGCTAAGTCGAGGTAACCAAGCATTATCTGTTAACTCTTGTTGATTGTATCTAAGTCCTGAGGTCATTTTAACCATGGACGTTTGGTTGATCGTCCAAGTTTTTGAATATTGCCCATAAAGCGCGTGCTTATCTGAGACTTCTTTTTCGGTGGGCCAAGTGTCCGGTATTACTTTTTCTGTGCCAGTGCCTGTATCCACATAGCGAACTTTACTACCGATATCGGTACGCCAACCATCATAACCAAACACCCAAACTTCACTATGCCCTGGGTCGTATTGCCATTGGCTGCGAAGGCGGTAGCGATAAGAAGGACCGATATCTTCACGTTCGGTAAATAGGACGAGGTCATCAAATGATGTGGCAGTCTCTTCATTTTCGGCTTTTAGTCTGAACTTCTTTTTATATTCTCGGAAGACACTTAATTCAACAAAACCACTTAAAGCGTCAGTGGCATCAAACTCTTGCCCTAAGTATGTCAAGGTATAGCCTCTTCTTGAATCATCACCAAAACCAAAATCATAAGCGATACGTTCGATGCCACTCATGTTTTCCATCTGAGATAAGTTAACGCCTGCATAGCTATTGTGATATTGAATATTGAAATCAAATGTTAGATTTTTCTCTTTGTTTTTAAAACGATTGGGATCGCGGTTTCGGATTTGATCAAGGGTTGGATTGCGGCTGAATTCATTGTTATTAAATACAAACGATTTTAGATTGTCGTAATCTAAATCACTTTGAAAGGCGCTGGCACTGATACCATACTTAAACTCATTATATTGTCCGGTAATAAGCCCGTTAGCTTGTTTAGTATTAACTTCTCCGATTATGATTCCGGCCTCTATAGTCGATTTCTCTGATCCTAGGCGAGAGATGATATTGATGACACCTTGTGTCGCGTTACCCCCATAAAGAGTGGAATTGGTGCCCTGTAAAATCTCGATGCGCTCGATTCGGTGTGCAGGAAAGTTATTCATGATAAAGGCTTCGTTAGCCAATAGGTTTTGTACTTCACGACCATCTATCATTAATAACGTACCAGAACGGTTTCCGGTAAAGCCACGCTGACCACCAGATAGCCAGCTGTATTGATAGAGCATGTCCATGTTAGGGGCAGCTGATAATATTTCTTTTAGATCTCGCCAGCCATAATTTTTAATATCTTTACGATCTATGACATAAACAGTGCCTGAGCTAGTAAGCCAAGATTCCTTGGTCTTACTTGCAACTTGAACTTCAATTTCTTGAAGTTTCTCTAACGGAAGGGAAAATAGGTAATCGACGTCATGCGCATGGGAAAATGATGCATTTAAGAGTATTAAACCTATGATTGAGCAGGGTGTGCACTGGCGAATCATACTTCATGCCACGGCTATCGCATATCTTATAAGGGTAGTTTGTATCTTGATAAAAGCAAAAGGGGCCATCGCATATGGTTAAATTCAGTTCGGCTGATTTAGCCAAATGCTCATCTTAATCATTTTCCATAATAAATTATAAAGGAAAAGTTGATCAATGAGATCAACCTTTCCTTTATATGGCCAATCAGTAAGTGCCAGAGTTATACATAGCACTCCATGCGCATTGGTAACCGTTACTATTTAATGTGGTGAAATAAAATCGATTACAACTATTATCGTAATTATAGTTGCCAACATTGATTCGGAACTCACCAAAATTAACACCCTGTAACGAAACATAGCGACCATTGTTAAGTAGGGAGAAATGCAAGTGGGGGCCAGTAGAGCTCCCACCTTCACAGAGCGCTGTATTGCGATTGTTTGCGTATATACCAAGTTTTGTATTTGCATCAACATATTGGCCATTTGATACCTCAATATTATCCATATGATAATAATTGGTTGCCCAGCCATTTGAATGAGTTACTCGTACTTGGCAGCGAGATAAAACATTCACGGTTCCGTTATGCGCTGCGGTAACACTGTAGGTTGCTTGTCCCCAGTCTGGCCAGTCATAGGAAACATCAATAGACGAGTAGGGGTAGCCTGACCCGGTATGAGAGTGCGCACCGTTTGATTTCCATGAATAGCCAATACGCCAAGGTAGCTGCATCATATTCATTGGTGGCGAACTTGCGGATACTTGCATGGCTTGTGACTGTTGGGTTTGATCCGACAGAGCGCTCATGTCTTGGCCAAATAGCTGGCTAAAATGCTTGGCAAGTTTATTTGAAAGCGTATTTGTTGATAACGATCTACTTTTTAGTGATGGCTTTAGCTTATCTTCCAATGAATTTAACGCGGCGGTTGCCGAATACATGGCGCTCGTTTGGTCCGCTAACCGCCTATTTGCGTTATCTTGTTTTAAGAGAAGTTGTGATTGTTCATATTGATAGAAATGAGTTGATAGTGTGAATAAAACGTCTTGTAGTTGTTCAGAAAACCCAGTTTTATTTGATAGCGCTTCAAAGGGTGTTGATAGTTTTGTTTGATCAGGGTCAGAAATTAATGTTGAGCTCAATTCCATTAGGGCTATTACGACTTTAGGGTTGATGCTGTAATATCCTGACCAATGTGAAATGATTTCTTGATGCTCAAGTAGAATAGGGGCGTTATTTGATAGGTAATATTCTAAATCAAAATTTGACGCATCCTGTCCGTAAAGAAATAATTCATTACTAATCGGCCGCGATACAAGATCGGATGAAAATATTACATCATTGTTTTGAGCATTTTTGTTTTCATATAGATGGGGTCCTGCTATAGCGGATACTGATAACGTGATAGAAGCAAATAGTGTTCCAGTCATTTTTAAGCGTTTTGAATGACTGAATTTGTATTTTGACTTTTCTTTGATTAAATCGATTTTATGAATATTTACTTTTGTTGGTATCATTTTATATCCCTTTATAAAAAATTAATTTAATGGTTGATTCGGTTTATTTACGTTCCTTATTGTCTTTTTATATCATAATCTTTTTTTGAATCGCTAGTACTTAGAAATAACTGGGCTCATCTATAAATAAATGTATGTGAATTTATCTTGAGTAAGCATGGTCGCAGCACCGAAGTTTGCTTTGATTAAATTTTATTGAGAATATAAAATATTTAATCAGTGTGGCTATGCTGTATTAATAGCAAAGCATTAATTCGAATGTTAACCATGATAGTTTCTACAACTTACTGTTCTAAGTTTAAATCTAATGGATGCATTCTATTCTTTTAAGATAATTTTTAATGCGTTAATGATATCTCGCTGTAAGAAATTCAGCCTAGTAAACTTAGTGTATGTTCGCCTTGTGTGCAAAATGCAATGTTATTGTTTTACGATTGTAAAAATATTTTTTTAATTGTTATTTGTAAGTCATTATTTTTATAATTATTTTTCATGATGATATAAATTTTTATTTTATGATTAGGTGTCAAATAACACTAAATTATGACGGGTGTTGCAGGGCTTTACAGTTAAAATCATGACTATTTTACGAGTCGTAATTTTCTTCGTAGGGATATTTTATAATAAAAAAGCCGCGTGTTAAAAACAGGCGGCTTACGATGACGGTATTAGATATCGCGCTTATTTTAAATAATCGTCATATTTTTCAATATAATCTTCCATGTTAGCCATTAACATAGAACGATATTGATTAGTGAAGTATTCAATGGCCTCTACTTTATTGCGATCAGCTTCGGCTTTGTCTTTAGCAGAAGATGCCACAATGAACGCATTGAAACGTGCCGCAGCGTAAAGCATGCTGGCGCTTACTTTGCCTATTTCGTGTTCTGAGGTAAGCTCATTTGCGACTTTAATGAATGCATCAGTGCGTTTAAAAAAGTCTTTATCCATTTTTTGTGCCGTTTTTTCATCTGACATAAGTCACCTTCTTTTTGCTTTGGTCGGATTGCTTGATGCTCGAAGCCGTTAATTAAACCCGACTGATTTAAAATTCACACGTTGCCTGTCTCTTACGCTTTAGGTTTTAACATTGGCTTTAAGAACTTAGCCGTGTGGCTACCTTTCACTTTTGCAACGCTTTCGGGCGTGCCTTGTGCAACAATTTGTCCGCCACCTGAACCGCCTTCCGGACCTAGGTCAATCACCCAGTCTGCGGTTTTGATTACATCGAGGTTATGTTCAATCACAACGATGGTATTACCATGGTCACGCAGACGGTGCAGTACATCCAGTAATTGTTGAATATCATGGAAGTGCAAGCCTGTGGTTGGCTCATCTAATATGTACAATGTTTGGCCCGTATCGCGCTTGCTTAATTCTTTTGCCAGTTTCACACGCTGCGCTTCGCCGCCAGATAATGTAGTGGCGTTTTGCCCTAAGCGAACATAGGTTAAACCTACATCCATTAGGGTTTGCAATTTACGCTTCAGTGCTGGGATGGCTTCGAAAAATTCAAGGCCTTCTTCCACTGTCATGTCTAGCACTTCATGAATGTTTTTGCCTTTGTAGCGAATGTCTAATGTTTCGCGGTTGTAACGTTTGCCGTGGCACACATCACATGGCACATACACATCGGCTAAGAAATGCATTTCTACCTTGATAACACCGTCGCCCTGGCAGGCTTCACAGCGACCACCTTTGACATTGAAGCTAAAGCGACCAGCTTTATAGCCACGAGAGCGCGACTCTTCTGTGCCTGTAAATAAATCACGTACGGCGGTGAAAATACCCGTGTAGGTTGCAGGGTTAGAGCGAGGTGTGCGCCCGATTGGGCTTTGGTCTATATCGACACATTTGTCGAAGTGATCCATGCCTTCAACCGTTTTATATGGCGCAGCTTTTAAGGTGCTTGCGTTATTCAATGCGGTGGCGGCAAGTGGGTATAAGGTTTGATTGATTAGCGTCGATTTACCACTGCCCGATACACCAGTTACACAGGTGAATAACCCCACTGGAATTTTCAGCGTGGTATCGGCAAGGTTATTCCCCGTTGC
Source organism: Bermanella sp. (assembly GCA_034111105.1). Classification (GTDB taxonomy): domain Bacteria; phylum Pseudomonadota; class Gammaproteobacteria; order Pseudomonadales; family Oceanobacteraceae; genus Bermanella. Next base: position 6,722 of record JAWUXY010000020.1, read on the forward strand.
ACCCGTTAACACCAGTTGTTTGTCTTCGTTGATCGGTGTGCGATTTTTAGGCACGGCAATTTCACGGGTACCAGTAATATATTGCCCCGTGATGGATTCTTTACACTTACCAATATTTTTAGGCAGGCCAGCAAAGATAACTTCACCGCCGTGTACGCCGGCTCCAGGGCCTATATCTATAATGTAATCAGCCGCGCGAATCGCATCTTCATCGTGCTCAACCACAATAACGGTATTACCAAGGTCACGCAGGTGTTCAAGTGTTTTTAGTAGGCGGTCGTTATCGCGTTGATGCAGCCCGATAGAGGGTTCATCCAAAATATACATAACGCCTACAAGGCCTGCACCAATTTGACTGGCTAGGCGAATCCGCTGAGCTTCACCACCCGATAGCGTATCGGCGCTGCGTTCTAGGGATAAATAATCCAAACCAACGTTTACCAAAAAGTGTAAGCGATCTTGAATTTCTTTTTGGATTTTTTTCGCAATCTCACCTTTGCGCCCAGGTAACTTCATTTTTTGGAAGTACTTTAACGCAGGGCCAATGGGCATTGCGGTTAGGTCGGCAATGTTATGGTTATCCACAAACACATTACGTGACGCTTGCTTTAAGCGACTGCCTTCACAGCTAGGGCAGGGTTGTACCGATAATAATTTTGATAAATCTTCGCGTACCATCGCGCTGTCAGTTTCATGGTAACGGCGTTGTAAGTTTGGAATCACGCCTTCGAAAGGGTGCTCTTTGATCACGGTATCGCCACGGCTGTTGACATAGTTGAACTCAATGTCTTGCTCGCCTGTCCCGAAAAGAATCGCGTTGCGATTTTTTTTGCTCAGTTTTTTAAAAGGCGTATCCATGTTGAAGCCATAGTGATCGGCAACACTTGAAAGCATTTGAAAATAATAAATGGTGCGACGATCCCAGCCGCGAATGGCGCCTTCACCTAGAGTGAGGGTTTCATCGACTATGATCTTGTCTGGATCAAAATATTGATCCACGCCTAATCCGTCACATGTACCACAGGCTCCTGCCGGGTTGTTAAAAGAGAACATGCGGGGTTCAAGGTCGGTAATGCTGTAGCCGCACACGGGGCAGGCGAATTGAGACGAGAATAATATTTCTAGCTCGCTGTTTTCGTCCATACCACAGGCCGTTGCGGTACCGCCCGTCAGCTCTAGCGCGGTTTCTAATGACTCGGCTAAGCGCTGCTCTAAACCTTTGCGCACTTTTATGCGATCGATGACCACTTCAATGGTGTGTTTTTTGTTTTTGTCGAGTTCAGGGATGTCGTCCATGTCAACGACGATGCCATCAACGCGTACTCGGACAAAGCCTTGGCTGCGCAGTTGTTCGAATAAATGCAGGTGCTCACCCTTTCGATCGTTAATCATGGGGGCAAGAATCATGAGTTTAGTGCCTTCATCTAAACTGGTGATTTGATCAACCATTTGGCTAACGGTTTGCGCATCTAATACTTCGCCGTGATCAGGGCAGCGTGGCTCGCCTGCACGGGCAAATAATAAGCGCAGGTAATCATAAATCTCTGTGACGGTGCCAACGGTTGACCTAGGGTTATGACTGGTTGATTTTTGTTCGATAGAAATGGCCGGCCTTCATCCTTCAATATGGTCTACATCGGGTTTTTCCATCATAGATAGAAACTGGCGTGCATAGGTAGAGAGACTCTCTACATAGCGGCGTTGGCCCTCAGCGTATAGCGTATCAAAGGCCAATGATGATTTACCTGAACCGGATAAACCAGTGATGACCACTAGCTTGTCACGGGGAATGTCTAGGTCGATATTTTTAAGATTATGGGTGCGAGCACCGCGAACCAAGATGGTATCCATATTCGATCTACGCCAAGGCAAAAATGAGCATTGTACCCGTTTCAAATTGGCTTGGCTGCACTACTAATAAAGGTAATTGTTGGCACTAAGAGAACACTTAGTGCCAGTAGGGGAGGTGATCCAATGTGTGCTAAGCAACGTCCTGAGTTGGCAGGTGTTCTTTTGCCCAATTGATGGCTTGAATACGGTTGCTGACATCAATTTTTTTGAATAAATTATACATGTGAGTTTTGACGGTATGGGTGCTCACATTAAGGGCTTCAGCGATTTCTGAGTTTTTTGCGCCGCTGGCACTTAAGTTAAGAATCTGTTTTTCTCGCTTGGTTAGCGCATAGATGCTGTCTGGTATTTTACTTGGGCTCTTGCGATTACTGGCCACAAAGCGGCTAAGTAATTTACGGCTGAACCAAAGTTCTCCGTTCACGATAGAGGCTAAACCGTGGCTAATATGTGTATGGCTGTTGCCTTTATAAAAGAAGCCGCACACGTTAGGCCACTGTAAAAGGCGCTCGTGTTCTTTGTCATGATCTAAGTTGATAAAGAAGACTTTATTTTCACGGGGTAACCACTCAAGAACTTGCTGATAACGCTCGTAGTTTAAACCTGAGGCATCTAAGCATATGAAATGGTTGGGTTGTATATGTTGATTATCGGCTTGGGTGTAAGGGTCCATGATCGCGCAGCTGTAATTGATGTTTTGCTGCAAATAACCCAGAAGTAATGAGTTTTGAATGTTCTTAGGACCGATGAGCCAAAGTCTTTGCGATGCGGACGTCATATCTAGCATTCCTTGCAGATAGTTAACAGAATGGCAGTCATTGTAGAGAAAAATGTGCAAAATGACACCCATCTGATTAGATTGATTGCACTTTTAGGTGAAAAAAGTTTAATTTTTCTTCTCATTGGGGTTAGGGGTACTCATGGCAGCCTTGGATTGCTAAAATGCCGCTCTTTTTTCCATGTTGTTTTGTTCATGTCCCCATTAGAAACCCGTACTGTTACAACGCTCGCATTGATCTACGCCTTACGTATGTTTGGTTTGTTCATGGTGTTGCCTGTGTTGGCGCTCTTTGCACAGGACTACCAAGGCGCCAGTGCCTCGTTAGTGGGCGTGGCAATTGGCGTATATGGTCTTACTCAGGCCTGTTTGCAACTGCCTTTTGGGGTGTGGTCTGATCGTATCGGTCGTAAGCCCGTTATTATTCTCGGTTTGGCGCTGTTTAGTTTGGGCAGTGCTTTAGCGGCCATGGCGGACGATATTTGGTTGTTGATTTTGGGGCGAGCCTTACAGGGCGCAGGTGCGGTTGCCAGTACTCTGATGGCCTTAATGACAGACCTTACTCGTGAAGAAAATCGCACAAAAGCCATGGCCAGTATTGGTGCCAGCATAGGTTTGTCTTTTACCTTGGCGATGGTGGTTGGTCCACTACTAGCCTCATGGATGGGATTATCTGGCCTGTTTATGCTCACAGGTGTGTTATCTCTTTTTGCCATTGTGCTATTGATTGTGGTTGTGCCGACGCCTAGGCAGCAAGTACGTTCACGGGATGCACGTGCATTTGTTTCTCAATTAGGTGATGTATTTAAAGATAAACAAATTCTAAGATTGAGCTTTGGTATTTTTGTACTGCACGCCGTGTTAGTGGCTTGTTTTGTTGCGTTACCTGTTGCGTTGGTTGAAGCGGGTTTATTGCAAGCTGAGCACTGGAAGGTGTATTTACCTGTGATGTTGGTGGCATTTTTAATGATGGTGCCATTTATTATTGTGGGCGAGAAAAAGAAAAAAATGAAACAAGTCCTGTTTATTGCCGTTGCCTTGCTTACCTTCAGTGTTGTTTTGTTAGGGTTTGAGCTTGGATCAGTGATGGGGATTAGTTTTGCTTTATGGTTGTTTTTTGTTGCCTTTAATATACTTGAAGCTAGCTTGCCGTCGTTAGTGAGTAAATTTGCACCTGCGGGGTTCAAGGGCAGTGCCATGGGCGTGTATAGTACAAGTCAATTTCTTGGGGCGTTTGTCGGTGGTTTACTGGGCGGATTCCTAAGTCAGTATTACGGCTTAAGTGCTGTGTTTTGGGGTATGGTGCCCTTACTAATAATCTGGTTGTTACTTGTGGCGAGTATGGATAAGCCGCAGCACCTTATGAGCTATATGGTAAAGCTGGTTGATACTGACTCTAGTAATGCACCTGACATAGAGCATCAGTTGTTGGATTTACCTGGTGTGTCTGAAGTCATTATTATTCTGCAAGAAAAAGCGGCGTATTTAAAGGTAGACAGTAAAATTTTTGACCCGCTAAAGCTAAAACAAATTAATCTTTAATTGACTCATAAAAATTGACAAATATTCAGTCGATTTTTATGGGAGCACCCCTCCTGAATTTTGTCATTCATTTTACCCATTTTGTTGATTAGTGCGTTGAATCATCTCATTTTTTATTGCGTGTGTTGATAGGTGTTTAGTTAATATGTTTAAGCTAAAAAACGTCTAAATTTAATCCGCGGTATCGTTTTTATTAAAGCCTGCTGATGACTCTTTTATTACGACTAATTGATTATGATTAGATTGTTTGACGATATTTTCCTTGCAAAATCCCTCATATCAAAATAGTGTTGGTTGGCCGATAGTGACTAGCGCAGCATTTCAATGACCTTTTAGAGTTGATGCACTATGGCTGTGCCACTTATCATATTCAGGAAGATTTGAGCTTAATGGTATTGCAGGTCGGATGCGTTAAATGTGAGCAGGCTTCTTAAGCGCTGCGCACAGTAAATGTGCGATGAAACAAACTACTGTAAAAATCTATATATGCATTAAGTAAATGATGTCTTTTCAATTTCTAATCTAAAAATTTAATTTAAAGCGTATCCATCATCAATGATGACGCTGCCTCTAGTAAGTAAAAGGAAGTACGGCAATGACTGCTCCAGTTACCATGAATAGCGCTTTAACCGCGCGTATCTTCGCGTGGATGGATGAACGTTTTCCATTCAAAAATGCACTGTTATTTTTTATTTTATACTTAACCAGTGCGGCGGTTGTTCGATCCGGTGCGGAAGGTGCGATCAGTGTAAATCTAATGGATTTATTTTCGTGTGCGATTACCTGGAGTCTGTTTCTTGTTATTCGAATTTTTGATGAGCATAAAGACTATGCACTGGATGTCCTTAATCACCCGCAACGTGTTCTGCAAAGCGGCTTAATTGCACTGGGTAATTTGAAAGTATTAGCCGTTATATCCATTGTTGTTCAGTTATTATTTTCATTATATATCGATCAGTTTTCAGTAGGCGCAGCCACCATTAGTTGGCTGATCATGTTTGTGTATTTATGCTTAATGGGCGCTGAGTTTTTTTGCGGCGAATGGTTAGAAAAACGTTTAACCCTTTATGCCTTTTCTCATATGCTTATTATGCCATTAATCGTTTATTGGCTTGCGCATTTAGCTGTTCCTGATGTGGTGTTGAGTGAGCCATTAATGATCATGATGGTATTAGCATTTATTAGTGGTTTTTGTTTTGAAATCACACGTAAAACAAAAGGCGTAGAAGAAGAGCGTGATACGGTTGACTCCTACTCTAGGATATTTGGCACAAAAGGATCTGCGTACATTGTAATGACGCTTATTTCTATGATGTTGTTATCTCAAATTGCATTGTTGGTATCGCTAGAGGTTAGCCATTTTGTTTGGTTCTTGATTCCTTTGATTTTAATGTATGGCGTTGCAATACGTCAGGTGATGAAATTTCTAGCGGACGCAACAATTAAAGGGCGTGAAAAAAATGAAGCGGCGGTTGGTATTAATATGTTGCTTGGGTATTGCATCATAATTATCGCAGCATTACTCGAAAATGGTATGACAGGGAGTTTGATTTAAGATGAAAAAGGAAAATCTGGTAATGCATTCGGCCCGACATACGTTTGCAAAAGAATATAGAGCGTGTGTTTATATTCAGCACGGTGATAAAAAATGGCAAGCTGAAGCAATCGATGTATCAAAAAAAGATTTGTCCGTTGTATGTGAAAATGTGTTTGAACATATTGTTCACGATAAAGTAGATAAAATCACGGTTGTGATACTGGATCATGTATTTGAATTTAAGCATCTTCTCTTAACTAACCGAACCACCAAAGGCCACAAAACCCATTTGGTATTTGGCCATGATGGTGATGCTGACACCCATCGTACATTGTGGGAAATTAGTTATATTTTACGTCAAAAGCCCACGACGGATCATGCTGTTAACCATACCGAGTTTACCCTGCCAAAAGTGCCTGCTCGTGGTTTATATACAGAAGACGCTAGGCAAGAGCGGCTGGCCTATATTCGCAAGACAACAGGCGCACAGCTTGAAAAGGTCGCGCAAACAACACTTGATCCGGTTGCATTGGTTAGCAACATAGAAGCATTGGTTGGCTCGGTTGAAATTCCGGTTGGGATCGCAGGCCCATTACATATTAAAGGCACCCATGCTGATGGCCTTTACTATGCACCCATGGCAACAACGGAAGGCGCACTGTTAGCCTCGGCCACACGTGGTGCGACGGCGTTATCTCGATCAGGTGGTGTGAATGTTAGAGTGATTGGGCAGCGTATGTTACGCGCCCCTATTTTTGTTTTATCTGATTTATCATCCGCGTTATTTCTTGATCAATGGGTGAAAGATCACTATTCCGAAATCGCAGAGCAAACCCGTAAGTATTCAAATTATGCTGACTTAGTTGAAATTAAAAGCGAACTCATGGGTCGTACTTTGCACATGGAATTTGCGTACGAAACAGGAGATGCTGCGGGTCAAAATATGACGACAACCTGCACTTGGCAGGCGTGTCAGTGGATTCTTTCACAGATGAGTTTTTTTGATCATATCCAAATCGAAAATTTCATGATTGAAGCCAATTTATCGAATGATAAAAAAGTCACTTATAACTCGTTCTTAAGAGGGCGTGGTATTCGAGTGATGGCGGAGTGCTTATTGACTGAAGAGGTATGTCGAAAGGTGTTAAAGGTAACACCTGAGCAATTATTCTCCGCTTATAATCGATTTAATAGCGGCAGTATTGCATCTGGCATGGTGGGTATGAACATCAATATTGCCAATGTGATTGGTGCGATGTTTACCGCAACAGGGCAAGATATTGCGTGTGTGCACGAGTCCTCTATTGGGCAGTTATATTTAGAATTGACAAAAGATAATGAAGTATCCGCAACGTTAAGGCTCCCCAGCTTAGTTGTCGGCAGCGTGGGTGGCGGGACAAGCCTTGCGCAGCAAAAAGAGTGCTTAGAATTAATTGGCTGTGCTGGCCCAGGTTGCGCGCATAAATTAGCCGAAATTATTGCAAGCTTTTGTTTGGCTTTAGATCTTTCGACATTGTCAGCAATTGCCAGTGATCAGTTTGCTCGAGCCCATGAAAAATTAGGGCGTAATCGTCCAGTTGAATGGTTGAAGTTAAGTGACTTCAATGATCAATTCTTTACGCGTTCAATGCAATCGTATTACGGACGCAACAATATTATGGTTGAGCAGGCTCAACCGTTAAAGATCGAATCGAAAGGCAGCAGTATTATTACTGAGCTTACCGATCATAAAATAAATAAACTAGTGGGACACTTTCCCTATGCACTAACGCTGGCGGGTTTACCTGACCCTATTAATGTCATGGTTAAAGTGAAGCCACTGGATAGTGAAGTGATTTTAATGCTCAACAGTGTTGCTGCAATGTGCGATGCACGTTTAGCCCACGCTTATAACGAGTTTAAAAACCACATAGGCTTCAGTGGTTGCCATAAACGAGAGCTAGCGGTTATGTCTCAAACAGACCCTCGTTTTGTGAATAATGCCCCAACGACTTATATGGCTTGGCAAGATGATAGCCGAGAAGCGTATGTTTTAGTTCAAGAGCTGATGGAAGACATGGAGCTAATGGACAGCGCAAATGATACTTCAGGTTGGACGGCCGAACACATCCAAGTGGCGATTAGCGGCATCGCGGAAGTGCATTCTATTTGGTACGGAAAAGAAGCGGAACTCGCCGAAAAAGATTGGGTCATCGATGCACCCACTTGTGAAAACATGCAAGAGAAGATTCGATTGTGGGAAATGCTAGGCGCGCATAGCGCAGAAGAATTCCCAGAGTGGTTTACCGACGCCGACATGGCGCGTTTTCGCGACAAGGTGTATAGCTTGAAAGATTGGTATAGCGAAATTGATGCGATGCCAAAAACGCTTATTCATAATGATTTTAACCCTCGCAATATTGCGTTTCGCCGGAATGCGAACAGCGGAGCGTTAAGTTTGTGCGCCTATGACTGGGAGTTGGCCACCATTCATTTACCACAACACGATTTGGCTGAGTTGTTGGTATTTACACTGCAACCCGATTTTAAAGTAGAAGATGTTGAATCATATATTGAACAGCACCGAATAGAGTTGCAAGCGTTAAGCGGCATCGCGATTGATGCAAAACAATGGCGACGTGGTTTTACTTTGTGTTTATGGGATTTAGTCGTGTGCCGTGTGCAGATGTACATCATGGTGCATACCTTTAGGCATTATGAATTTATGGCACGCATGCTCGCAACGTTTAGGCAGTTACTGGATAACGAAGTGCTGTTTGAGAATGAAAAAGAAAATGAAAAAGTAGAGCAATAATATGACGTTTCCATTATTTTTAAACTCTGCTCAAGCGGTTAAAGAAGATGAATCATTACTCGGTGGTAAAGCTAAAAACTTAGCATTGTTATCGCGTCAAGGATTGCCCGTACCAAAGTGGTGGGTGCTTACCACCGCTTGCTTTTCTCAGCAATTAAAAGAGCTGGATATTGAAAACTGGCTTGATGAGCAGTTGCAACAGTTAGCCGGTGATAATGCACAGGGTGGTGTTAATAACGAGGCGATTGCAAAAATCGCTTCTAGTATTCAGCACGCTTTGGGGCGTTTACCGTTAACGGCTGAAATACAGCAACTCATTCGTGACAGCCTACCCGAGAATATTTTAAGTCAGGCGTCGTTGGCAGTGCGTTCATCGGTTGTGGGTGAAGATGCTGAAAATGCCTCTTTTGCGGGACAAATGGATTCGTATTTGTATCAAAAAGGTGAAAAAGCGGTTTTTGAATCCATCATTAAAGTGATGCAGAGTGCGTTTAATCATCGTGCGCTTGCTTATCGCATACATAATGGCTTGGGTCTGACGGATATTCGCGCAGCGATTATTTTACAAGAAATGGTTGATGCAGATGTTTCGGGCGTTATGTTTACCGCTAATCCCGCAACCGGTAATCGTAAGCAAGCAATGATTTCATCTACTTGGGGTTGCGGTGAAGGCATTGTATCGGGTGTGTGTAATACCGATGAAACAACCGTGGGTTTGTTTAGCGATGAAATTAATACACAAGTTAATGTCAAAGACAGCGCCTTTGTCTTTGATAGCGGTGCTTCCAATGGTGCGACAGAAGTCCCTGTCGAAGCGTCAAAACAAGAAGTATCAAGTTTAGATGAGCAGCAAGTATTAACGCTGCGTGATTTGGGCCGTAGTATTTCTGAAACCTATAAAACACCACTGGATATTGAATGGTGTTTAAAGGATGGCCAGTTTTATATATTGCAGGCTCGACCGGTGACATCATTACCGCCGCTTAATTCTGATGAAGACGACGTGGTAGTTTGGGATAACTCAAATATCCAAGAGTCCTACTGTGGTGTGACCACGCCGCTTACATTTAGCTTTGCGAATCGTGCTTATAAAACCGTGTATGAACAAACTTTACGTTTATTAGGTGTAAGGGAATCGGTTGTACAAGAGCATCAAAGTATGTTGGAAAACATGCTTGGTTTAATTAATGGCCGTGTTTATTACAATATTAATAATTGGTATCGTGGCCTGTTATTTTTACCGTCATTTAAGCAAAATAAATCGGACATGGAGCGGATGATGGGTCTAACAGACCCAGTTGATCTGGTTCAAAATCAAACCCTAAGCCTGCCACAAAAAATCAAAAAATTGCCTCAAGTATTTCGTGCGCTTTATTCTATGTTTACGCGTTTTCGCAATATGGATAAATTAGTGCATGAGTTTCGTGAGATGTTTCAGCGTGAATATCAGTCGGTTAAGCGTGAGTCATTGCATACCTTAACCATAGGTCAATTAATCAGTGAAAGTCGCCGCTTAGATAAACAGTTGTTAGAAAATTGGACAACGCCGATTGTAAATGATTTTTACGTCATGATGATGAATGGTCGAGTGCATCGCTGGTTAGAAAAAGTAGGCATTGAAAACCCAGAGGTCATTCAAAATAACTTATTGTCTGGCGAAGAAGGCATTGAAAGCACCGAGCCCACCAAGTACTTGCTGAAAATGTGTGATTATATTCGCCAAAATGGTGAACTTGAAAAACGCATATTAGCCACGAAAAACGCTGTTTTATTAAGTGTTATTCAAACGGAAGATGCGGACTTTTATCAACAGTGCATGACTTACATCGAGTTTTATGGTGATCGTACTATGGGTGAATTAAAGCTTGAGTCGATTACGTTACGTCAAGACTCGTCATTTATGTTTGCGGTTCTAAAAAACTTTTTAGCAAAACCGGATTTAACCTTAGCGACATTAGCCGCCAATGAAGCCAAATTCAGAAGTGAAGCCGAAGAAGCGGTTATCCCTATTATTCGTAAAAAATTGGGTGGACGTGCATTAACGAAATTCAATAAAGATTTATCATCATTACGCGATGCGATTCGTAATCGTGAGAATATGCGCTTAGCACGTACGCGTATGTTTGGGCTGTATCGTGATATCTATGCCGAAATCGGCGAGCAGCTTTCATTTTATGGCAAGCTTAATAGCCCACGCGATGTCTTTTATTTATCGCTTGAAGAAATCTATGCTTATAAAGATGGCCGTTCGGTACAAGCAAATTTACCACCTTTGGTTGCGGCAAGAAAAGAAGAGTTTGCATCTTACGAGGCGAATGATCTTCCTCATCATTTTTGGACCAAGGGCGCTGTATTTTGTAACAACGCATTTGAATACCCATATCAGTCCGGTGATGCCGTTGATCTTGATGCGTCACACTTGGTGGGCACAGGGTGTTATCCGGGTATCGTAGAAGAAAAAATTCGTTTGATATTCTCGCCCGATGATGAGCTTAATTTAGCGGGACAGATATTGTGTACCGTTAGAACGGACCCAGGTTGGGCGCCGTTATTTCCAACGGCCGGCGGTATTATTGTTGAACGTGGATCAACCCTTTCCCATTCAGCAGTGGTTGCACGAGAGCTCGGTATTCCGGCTATTGTGGGTGTGCCCGAATTAACTAAGATTTTAAAAGACCAAGAAATCATTCGTATGAACGGCGTTACGGGCACGATTGAACGGTTATCGGAGTCTTAAATGTTGAATCTTCAATGGACGACAGATCAACCTTTGCCCGATGACTTTTTTGACATAGCAATGCAGGTATATGCTGATAATCCATTTTGGATCCCAGAAAATAAAACGCTCATCCGTCAGCAATTTAGTGAGTCAAACGCTTACTTTGATCACGCACAAGCACAAGTGTTTTTAGTACCGGATTGTGCGCGGTTAGTGGCGTTTTATAATCCGCACCATTTAATCGAAAATGAACGTGTTGCGTATTTTGGTTTTTGGGAAACCCAGGATGATCTTGAGGCGAACACCAAGCTGTTTGCCGAGTTTGAACGATGGGCCAGTGATCAAGGTGCACAAAGAGTGTATGGACCAATCAACTTTTCTACGTATGGTGAAAATCGGTTACGCATTGACGGCTTTAAAAACAAGCCGTTTATAGGCGAGCCTGCCAATCCTAGTTATTACCCTGATTTTTTAAAACAATTAGGCTACGACACTAAGTACGGATACGCATCGTTTATTCATGAAGATAGCCGTTCATTAGCGGTACAAATGCAAGCACCGTTAAATAAAGCACTGCAACATCTACAAGATAATTCGCTGGGCCCGTTTTCGATCGAGAAACTCGATGGCAAAGCATGGATGAACAATCTAGATCAGCTGTATCCTCTAGTGGATATGATCTTTAAACAAAATTTTGCCTACACACCCATAACGGAAAGCAACTTTCGTACGCAATGTGGTGAAAGCTTCGCAAAAAAACTGTGCCCTAATACATCGGTTTTAGTGCGCGACGAACAGGGTGATATTGCGGGCTTCTTTTTAGTGTACCCAGATTATTCTGAGCTGGTTAATCAGTCGGGTTCTGGGATCAGTGTGGGTGACATTAATTATAATGAGCATTTCCCGCTACTTTCAAAGCCTCGTTTAGCGTTGGCAAAAACAGGTGGTATACATCCTAAATATCGTTCTAGCGGCTTGTTTACCATTATGAGTATGCAGCTAACCGTTTGGTCACAAGAATATTATGAGCATATATCGGGGGCTATGGTACGAGAAGACAATCACTCGATTCATTACGCAAAAGTGGGGCCGGTCGAGCGTCACTATGCCTTATTCGAAAAGGCGTTGTGATCAATATATTATGGAAGATTTAATGACGTTATCGTATGACAAAAATCAACTGGATGATAATTTTGTTCAACGCTTTATTCAGCATAGCCAGTCCCACCCAAATAAATTAGCATTGCATATTAGTCATATGGATAAAACCGTATGCACCCATGAAGAGCGTCTTAGTTATGGGCAGCTAGCCGACGCTATCAAAGCGTACCAAGCATTGTGGCGTACAAAAGGCTGGCGAACGAATGATCGTATTATTGTCATCATTAAGCCAAGTAGCCAATTGTATGCCATTGCACTATCGCTGTTAGCGTTAGGCATGACACCTGTCTTTATTGATACCGGCATGGGGCGTGAAAAAATTAAAATGGCCATTGAAGATTCAAATGCCCGCGCCATTATTAGCATGAAAGCATTATTAAAATGGTTTTGGTTAATTCCGCCTATGTGGAAATTAGATCGTTTAGCGATTGATGCAAAAGGGTTTGGTTATCACTCATTAACCACCCAATTAAATGCGATAAAGCTAAGTGAGAAGCATAGCGAAATTGAATCAATCAAACAAAGCGATACCGATCATGGTCTTATCTCTTTTACCTCTGGCAGCACTGGCCGACCAAAAGGCGCAGACCGAACCCACTACAGTTTAATTCAGCAGCACTTGGCGATTAGGGATCATTGGCCAGATAGTGAAACCGATATTGATAGCCCGTGTTTTCCTGTCATGGTATTGCATAATTTAAGTTGTGGCATGACGACAGTTATGCCAAAAGTGGATCTTGCTGAGCCGGCTAAAGTGGATGCCGCACAGGTACTGCAGCAACTTCAACAATTTAACATAACCCGTCTTAGCGGGGCTCCTGCGTATATTCAAGCCTTAGTGGATTATGCAATTAAGCATAATGAAATGAATGCCAGTGTGAAAACATTGGTAGTAGGGGGAGCGACTGTATCGGTTGAATTAGCGAAGGGAATTTTAGTGGCCTTTCCAAATGCCTATTCTCGTATTGTTTATGGCTCCACAGAAGCCGAACCCATTGCATCGATCGAAATCAAAGAATATTTAGCGCATTGTGATCAGCAGCTTGGTTATTTAGTTGGTAAGCCAGCTGAGCAAATCGAAATATTAATTGCAAATATTCCCAAAGGTACGCTTCGCGAGGATGATCTTTTAAAGCAAGCCGTACCGTATGGTGGCGTGGGCGAAATATTAGTCAGTGGCGAGCATGTATTAAAACAGTACGTTGATAACCCCAGTGCCAATGCGGAAAACAAGATTCAACGTGTGGCAGGTGTGCAAAGTAATCAATATGCGGTTTGGCATCGCACAGGCGATTCTGGTTTTTTAGATGGGCTAGGGCGGCTTTGGTTAACGGGACGAGTAAATGATACGTTATCAATTGATGGCAATATCATACAACCTTATCCACTAGAGCAAGCACTGGACAACATCGAAGGCATATCGCGTACGGCATTGATTTGTGTTGATGATGCACTGCATCTTTTTGTTGAAACAACACAGCAACGTATACAACCACTTTCAGGTGTAATGCAAAACAAAGTTGATAACGTATTAACGTCAGCCGGGATTGTTGATGTCTGTGTAAATGTTATCGCATGCATGCCCGTGGACGGCCGACATAATAGTAAAATAGATCGCGTTACGTTACGTAATACATTACAAAAAACCAGCCGCTAAAGATGAAAAACATTTTTAAGTTGTGCTCCGTGTTGGTAGTTAAAAATTATGAGTAGTAAGCCCCCTTTATTTATCGTGCGCTTGAATCGAATTGACCTGCTAACGCTGTCGAGCGTGATCACCACATTTTTTTCGATAATGTGCGCGATGAAAGATCACCTCTATTTTGCCATGGCGCTATTGTTTGTGGCCATGACGGCAGATGCGCTTGATGGCATGCTGGCGCGTAAATATGGCTTAGAGCGAGAATTTGGCCGTTACCTTGATGGCTTTATGGATATGCTCATTTACTTAGTGGCACCGACAGTGGTGATGCTGCAATGGGGATTTGATGGTTACTATTGTGTCTTTATATTATTAATGATTGCAGCAGGCAGTGTTCGCTTATCGGTATTTAATCAAATAGGTAATGTTGAAACCAATAGTGATGATGGTAATAAAAGCTTGAGCTATTTGGGCATGCCTGTTTTTTGGAGTGTCTTTATTTTAGCTGGAGCAATGCTGAGCGAAACAGTATTTGGTTTGTATGTTGCCCACATATTATTGGCGATCATGCTGTTTGTGTTTAGTTTTTATATGGTGGTCTCTAAGCCCTTTTTTAAATTCCGCTCTTTAGCCCAAATTTTATGTTTGACCATAACAGGCTTTGCCGTTTTTGCTTTACTTGAGTTACAGCAGTTTGGTGGGCAGTCGCCTTTAAATATATTACTGCTGGCCCTGTATTTACAGATCCCTGTGGTTATTGGCGGTGTTTTGCACATGCTGATGGTTACTCGCAATGATTTGAGCATGCTGGCTATTCCGATTCAGCGTAACTGGTTTGGCGCCAACAAAACATGGCGCGGTGTAATACTGGTGCCGACATTAACGGCATTGGGTGGTGCTTGTTTATACCCATTAGAGATGTTGTTTGAATTTGTATTTGGGCAAGGTTTATTGGGGCCGCTTTTATTGAGTGGCTGGCATCTAGTGCTATTGGGGTTTGTTGCGGGTGTGGGCTATATTTTGGGTGAACTCCCCAATTCCTTTTTTAAGCGCCGCATTGGCATCGAAGCCGGGCATGTGCCGGCAGACAAAAAGTATTGGTTCATCGCACTTGATCAGTTGGATTCCGCTATTGGAGTAACACTCGCTTATTGGTTGGTATTTGATATCGCATTTGATGTGGTGTGGCTGTATGTCATCACGTTCCCTATTACCGCACTACTGGTTAAACAGTGGCTATTCAATAAAAAGCTAAAAACCACCTCTGTTTGAGTGAGGTTAGTGTGCTCATCGTCAGTGCTTAACTAATAGGCTGTTAAGTGTAACCCTGATGGAATAAGGGTTTTTTGAGGCGAGTGGACAATATGAGGGATGGTCTGCATGTGATCCTAGAATAGGCATCGCGAAAAATGAAATTGCCACGTATAATCAGCCCACAAATCGCTCTAAGTTAACGCCGATTGTCGTCATATATGTGGCTATGACAGGACGCTTTTTGCAGCGACTAACAGAATTTAATGTGTTGTTCGGGCTGAAAGCCCCATGAACACTGACGGAGAGAAAAATATGGCACGTGGGTCTATCAACAAAGTCATCATCATTGGCACATTAGGACGTGATCCTGAAATGCGTTACTTACCAAACGGTAATGCAGTGTGCAGCGCAAGCCTTGCCACTGATGAAGGTTACAAAGACCGTAACACGGGCCAACAAGTGGATAAGACTGAATGGCACCGCGTTGAAGCGTTTGGCCGTTTAGCCGAAGTTATGGGCGAATACCTGAAAAAAGGCTCTAAAGTGTACGTTGAAGGCAAGCTACGCACCGACGAATACGAAAAAGACGGCATTAAGCGTTACTCAACCAAAATCATTGTTAACGAAATGACCATGCTAGACAGCCGTAACTCAGGCGATAGCAATAACATGGGTGGCGGTTATGCACCCAACCAAGGTATGAAGCCGCAAGCGCCTCAACAGGCGCCACAGCAAGCGCAACCACAATATGCACAGCCTCAAGCGGCCCCTGCATATGGTCAGGCACCACAACAAGCACCTGCAGCACCTTATGGTCAGCCACAAGGTATGCCGCAACAAGCGCCTCGCCAAGCCCCACAACAGGCTCCTCAACAAGCACCGCAAGCTCAGCCTAGCAATGCGTTTGATGATTTTGATGACGATATTCCGTTTTAGGAGTTACCTAGGGTACATAATGTAAAGAATATTGATAAAGCCCCTACTACAGGGGCTTTTTTGTATGTGCTTTAAAATAAGAGTGTAAAGGTAAAAGTATGTGGTCTGTAACGACTGTAATAACCGGTTATGTATCGAGACACTTCTGTTCTTGTTTCAGAAAATGATTGATAACCTGTCGATAGCATCCATTCTGTTTTAACGTTTCGAAAAATCTTTCCATAGGTGCATTATCCCAGCCGTTTCTGCGACGATTTATGCTTTGCTTAATTTGTAAACGTCATAATGTTTGTCGGTACTTTAAGTTGGTGTCTTGATCTGAGTGAAACATTAAACCTTTTGGTCTGCCTCTGGTTTCAAAAGCGGACGTAAAGTCATTTTTCTTATTTTTAAAAAATTAAATGATACTTTTAAAAATAATAACGAGAGCAGAAATACTCGACAGTAATATTAATACTTTCTTAGAAGGTAAAAATGAAGCGAACCGATGATAACGCGAACATAAAAAACCGATTAAAACACCAGGCAGCATTTTGATACTCAAAATATAAGCTTCCTGGCTCATTGAGCCCGATAGAATCAACAAGATAATTGAGATAGGTGTTCCAATTAGAAAAAAGCTAATCAAGGCTGGTCTCGCCTTTAATGGTGCTTGGTTTTGATACATTAGCGCCATCACTGGCCCACCAATTGACGTAATCG
>JAWUXY010000021.1:0-29660 GCA_034111105.1 Bermanella sp.
TACAGTTGAGCACCTGGCTGAAATGCATCGCTTTCATTCAGTGCTAACGCTTGCTGTTGTGATGCGATATCTCGAGACACATACGCAAAAGGCGTCGACGAAGCAATGGCCGCTTCTTGACCACTTTCATCCCCCGTTTGCAGCTCTTCACCACAGGCTGTCACAAGACTTGCGATCGCCAGCGGCATAAATATTTTTTTCTGTACAAAACTCAAGTACGACATGAGTTTAACTCCCCTTTTAACATGTCCCTATTTTCGCATCAGTTCGGCTATAGAAACGGCATACGGTCACAATAATTCATATAAACATTTACAATTAGATACGCAACATTACAAAACGTGACCGAGTTCAAATCTACGATGTGAATATAAGTGAGGGTGAGTGTTTACTAATCTTTTACTATCAAAATTGATTGTTTAACAATCAGTGCAGGAAAGGATCAAACAGACAATAAATAGGAGCTATTTAGCCTGAAAAACAGTCCGTTTTTCAGGCTAAATAAGGCAATAAAAACACCTAGGAAGGCAAGAAACTGAAGGTATATTGAACCGCTGTTGGGCTCACATCTTCTTGGCCAAAGTTAATACCACTAATTTTTTGCAACATCTGTTGCTCTAATTTTGAATGGTTTAACTCACTGCTTTTAAGCTTCAATTTTTCAATATTACCATTAGGTAAAATCACAAATTCAAAGATAAAGCGGCCACCCAAATCTGGGTTATGACGCAACGCTTTAGTGTACAAAGAATAAACAGCACCTTTATAACGCTCTAACGTTCGACGGATACTTTGCATATCACGCTTACTGTCTTTTTTCGGGTCATAATGATATTCAGCCGCATCTGGTAATGGAATATCCATTAACGGGCTTTCTATATCACCAGAGACGTGACCGACCATTGCAGCACCTTTTGCATTCACGGTAATGTCACTGGCCTTTAGGCCACCACTAGAGCTGTTCATGTTGCTCTGGCCCAAGCGAGAGCGACTGCTTTGTTGCACTTTACCGCTATTAGACACCGTCACGTTCTTTTTCTGCATCGTGGACTTAGAAACCGAGTTGCGCAATGAACTAAGCTGCTTAGAAAGCGCTTCCATATTTTGCAAGCTGGTGTTCGCGCCCTCTTTTGGTTTTGCGTCCTTTTTAACGTTCTGTGTCTTTTGCTCTTTCACTTCTGTTGGAGGTGATGGCGGTGGTGGCGTATCTATGATTTTAGGTGCTTCTAAAATCACCTTCGTCACAATTTTTTCTTCGACTTCTTCTTCCGAAAAAAAGTGCGGCATGATTGACATGATAAACATAAACGCAAAGATAGGGATCATTATCCGCTTCACTAAGCGCTTAAATCTTTCCTGCTGCTCAGCTTGTTCATGCCAAGGCAACACCATATCCAGGGCTAAATGATCTAGACCAACGCCATTCATCTCATTATTCAGTGTGGCAACACTCATGGCGGACCTCCACTTGTTAATGCACTACCAACCACCTGATTAACCGCTAGGGCGATATCACGGAAGTTTTCTTGACTGCACGTGGCCATCACACCTTTCAAAATTAAATACGACACATCCTGATCACCCATAATGGTGACAGAGCGGCCATTTTTCTTTTCAAAGTCGGTCAATTCGCCTTTATCCGTTGCAAGCTGCTTCAACACTTCGGCCAACGCCTCAATGGCTTTACCATTTGCCTGCTCAACCGTTTTAACATCGACTACATCCTCATCACCTACGCTGATGTAATTATCACCAATGGTAATCAATAAATCATTCTGAAATGAACCCGTCGCTTGCGAATCTGGCAGCGTGATAAAAGTCGCCTTTTCAATCTCTTGACTGTCGCCACTGTTCATTAATAGAAAGAATACCAAAATGGTAAAAATATCCATCAGCGACACTAGGTTTAAGCCCGCTACTTTCTTTTGGGTATCTCGGCGGTCTAATACGGTACCTTGAAATGCCATATCGCCTCCTATTTCTTACTGGCGTCGCCAAGGGAGATTTGCGGAAACAATTCAACCTCAGCTAAGCTAGCAGCCACAACCGTTTGATACGACTTCACCGTATCCATTGTGGTAATCAATGTTTGGTACTCCAAATCGCTGGCTGACAAAATTAACGCATCTTTTTTGTCACTTACTCTATTTTTGATTTCTTTTAAAACCAAAGCCAATGTTTGAAAATCTTGCTGCTTGTTTTCAAGCAGTGGAATATTTTTCACTAAAGAACCCGTTGGAAAAAATACATCTATGCCACTCTTGCGCACAACAACTTCTAGTTGCGACTGTTCAAGAGACGTGGCACTCGAACCACCAGACAATTCCGGCAGGTTAATTTCCATCACTGTAATCTTTGTAAATGTCATGCTCATCAAAAGCACAGGTACCAATACAATCATTAAATTCATGAAGCTGGTAACGTCGATATCGGCGTCGTCTGTACTTTGACGTTTAATTTTAAAACTCATGATTCAACCCCAGTCAACGTGGATGATTAATCCTTAGACAAACCGGCTTGAATCGCACGATTAAGCGTCATCACATTTAAAAACTTCACACCCGCCATTTCAATACTGCCGATAATCGCGTTGGTTTTATTCGTTAAAATGGCATGACTAATCAATAATGGAATGGCCGCAATAAGACCAAAAGCGGTTGTGTTCATCGCAACCGAAATAGACAGTGACAGTAGCTTTGATTTCTCAGCAGGGTCAGCATTCGCCACCGCGGTAAACGCAGCAATCAGACCAATAATCGTACCTAATAGACCCAACAGAGTTGCAACGTTGGCTAGTACGGCTAAATAACCGGTGCGCTGCTCTAAACGCGGCACAGCTTCCATCATGCCTTCACTCATGGCTTGTTCAACATCAGCGCGTTGCTTAGTGACTTTCATCATATCTAAACCACAACCAATCATGCGAGAAACCGGTGCATTGTTATCACGAGTGAATAACGTCATTTTTTCGTGATCATCGGTGCGCAGTAACGGTAAAAAGTCATCAAATGCTTTTAGGTTACGGCTCTTCTCGCCATTAAGAAAACGCCAGCGTTCAACCGTGATAGCCACGCCAATGGCCAATACCAAGGCGATAGGATAAATAAATAAACCACCGTCTTGAAAGAATTTTGCTATTGATGAAAAAAAGTCCATAACCTTTTACCTGTAAGTATAACTGTCTGTTTTTAATTATTAAGCAGAGTGTCTGCTATATAAAATTTTTGTGAGCACTAAATTGTTTAGCGCTAGTTGCCTTCTAAATTCATTTCGTCATAGATCCGCATAGAACGCAGCATTACGTCGCGGTCCACCGTATCTATGTTTTTTTCGTATTTATCTTCTTCTTTACGATATAAATTTTCGTTGCCACCTGGGCCTTGCCATGACATAAAATAACTCACGGCAGGCTGTTCTTTATCCCCTACAAACTGGCTCTCAAGTTTAATGGGCTCATCTGCTTGTGCGCTCAAAACCATCAACACGCTAAACAAAAAAAGTAATTGCTTCATATGTTAACCCTCTGAGCGGCTCATTAATGTTGCTGGATTTGCCTTTTGCTTAGGATCAATGAAACTTTTCTCAATCCCAGTACGACTTTGAATTTCGTTATACCAGGCAATGGCTTTTTGATCTTTATAGTCATTCAAAAACAAATACGTTTCTATGTGCTGCTGTGCTTTTTTCGGCTGATTTAAATATAGGTCATACAAGATGCCTAAATTCAAATGAGCCTCTGGGCAATCTTTCCAAATGCCAAGCACTTGCGCCAATGTATTTTGCGCAACACCAAACTCCCCCATCAAACGCTGCAATCGAGCTAATGCGATATAGGCATTAATGTTATCCGGTGTAATTTTAAGCGCTTGTTTATAGTGATCTTGCGCAAGCGTATATTCTTTCTTCTCAACGGCAATATTACCCAAAAGCACCCAAGGACCAGACAATGACGTGTCTTTTTTAGTGATCACGCCTAACTTTTGTTTGGCCGTCTTATAGTCTTTACTGCGAATGGCTTTTTTAGCTTCGATGAATAACAACACCGAACCTTTATCAATTTTACCCTTAAGCTCTAAATAAGGATTTTCCATTGCTTCATATACAATGGCTTTACCTTGCTCGTCATAAGCTTGCTGAGGAATAAAGCTTTGCGTTTCTTTTAATTCCACTTTTTGTCCCGCAAGCGGAATCTGCACTTTACTGGCACACGCTGACAGCACCAACACACTGGCTATAACAGCCATTTGTTTAACGAATTTCATCACCGTACCTCGCTAATTCTTCTTCTTTACCAAAACGCACTGGCGACAAACGCTTCATAGCCTCATAACTTTTAGAAATCCAATCGTTATAATGACCATCCCAGCCAAGCTCAATATTATTTTGATGTATGGTGGCAGCTAAATCCGCAAAAGGTTGTGCTTGCTGCGCGATAATATTTTGATACATGGCAGTATCTTGTTTCGATAAGCCTTTAGGTACTGGCGCTTTATTCAGTTCAGTACTGAATGTTTCGTATAACTCAGCCATTTTGAAATTAGACAAGCTGACGAACTCTAAAATGCCGTATGCCGCCGCTTGCTCATAGCGAAGCGTTGCATCTTGTAAGTAGCCATTTTTCTTCGCCATGCTTTTATCGATTGGCAGACGTAGCGAGCGACGCTTGAACTCCCAAGCAAAATAATCACCGTACTTAGCACTTGCCCATGCACCTAACCACTGACTACGGTCAGTTCGATCGGCGCCTGCTTCAGCATCGCCTGCTATCACACGACGCAACCAATATAAATTGCGACTCTTATCCTTGGTCTTTTCATAAAGGTCTGCCAAGTGATAACGGGCTTCCATACGATTAGAGAATGGTTTTTCATACTTGTGCGCATAGTCTTTGTAGAAAACAATCGCTTTCTCTAGCTGACCAATCTTTTCGTAAAGGCCTGCCGCGATGAATAAAGCGTCTTGACGCACAACCGGATCTTTATCCGTGTTAAATAACTGTGTGTACGCCAGTGCGGCTTTTTTCCATTGTTCGCTTTTTTCATAGGCAAACGCTAGCTTACGAGGAAACTCTGGGGCTAACTCATGAGATGCAAATTGCGTCTGTAATTGCTTCAATTCTTTGATTGCATTTTTCCACTGTTTCTCTTCTAGCATGAGTGAAACAGCATCATATTGCGCAATCACACGAATCTTAGATTGAGGAGCAAGTTTTTTAACACTCAACAATTCATTAATAGCTAACTGATTATTGTTAGCCAACTTATGTGCTTCTGATTTCTTATAAATAGAAGCAGCAATTTGATTACTGATATCTTTATATTCATCGCTTTGCTTAGACACTTTCATTTGTGTCAGCAGAATACGACGCTGTGTCGTGTAATGATTTTGCGCGATTTGATACTCCCCTTTCTGGAAGTAAGAGTGCGCTAAAATACCGTAAGCCGTTTGCTTTAAGCTTGGGTTAAGTTGCTTATTATTTTTAATCAGACCATTGGCCACATCAATAGCTCGATCAAACTGGCTCAATGCAAACAAAGCCTGCGCCGCATTGGTCAACACAGCAATGGCTCGTTTATCTTTATGAAACACATTGGCAAATTTCAACATACTATCAACCGACTGTTGACGCCATGCTTCTTGCTTTTCAGCGGATGCTTTTTCTTTCTCTAATACCTCTGAATGCTTACGGTAAGCAATCAAGCTTGCATACGCTGATTTATTCGCCAGCTTTTTATCTTTATCAACATAAGCAACGGTGGCGTATTCTTTTGCCGCTAGGTCATATTGTTTGTTTTCAAAGTGAGCATCTGCTTTTTTATAGCGAAGCTCTGCCACTTTTTTATCACCAGGAAACGCTTCAAGGTAACGACCATAATAGTCGGCCGCTTGTAGGAGTGACGTTGATGCCAGCTCGCTCAGATGCTCTTCTTTGCTGGTCTTAGCTTTTTTAAGGGCTTGCTGACCTTGACTATGGAAGTGAGCAGCTAGCTCAACATAATATTCTTTAAGTTGTGAAAACACTTGAGCCTTCTGCGCTTCATGCTTAGCAATGTATTGCGATTTTGGCCCATAAAGGTTTACAAAATCTTGTTTCTCTTTAAGCACTAACTTAGGAAAACCACCTTTCACATAAGCCGCAATGAGCTTGCTATGAAAATCACTGGTGCGTGCATTCGTTGGATTCAGCTTAATAAATTCACGATACGTGGCAGCACTATCATCGTAACGCGATTTTTCTAAATAAAATTCGGCCAACTCATTATATAAGCGCCATTGGTAAGCTTTACCTTCGATCAATTTAATATCGCCAATGGCTTGTGCACCACCTAAATTCACCAAGGCCAAACTCATACTGTGCAATGCATCTTGCACCAATGGTTTTTCAGTCACGGTTAATGCACGACCATTTAATTCGGCAATTAACAGGCTATCCAACACAAACGCAAAATGGTCGAGTGCTTTGTTATAGTTGCCTAACTTATATAACGACCAACCCAACATATAATGTGCATTAAGTGTTAGCTTACCTGAGTCTTGTATGGTGGTTTGGCGATAAGCTTTTTCTGCTTTGATATAGAGGTCACGGCTAAAGTAAATATCCCCTAAACGGAAGTACGCTTCAGAAATAGCGGTGAAATACGGGTGACGATCCACTAAGCGTTCAAGCATCTGACGCGCATTATTGGTCTGCCCTTCCATGTCGTACGCTTTTGCTAATTGATATAACACTTCAGCGTTATCTGGGCTATTTGGGTATTTTTCTAAAATATCAACATAGCTAGCAATGGCATTACGGTAATAACCCTGCTTGGGTGCTGTTGCCATATCGGCTTGATTAGCATCGCCTTCGAGCATATGCACGCCCGCAATTCGGCGTTGGATTTGTTGCTTTAAATATTCATCATCCACAAGGTCAATAAGCTGCTGATATTCATTGCGAACTTGCTCGTGATCAAGATTATTAAAATTCAACCCCGCTTCTGTTTCGATCTCATCACCTTCTAAATCAGCAATGGTGCCTTGAGAGCTGCAGGCAGACAAACTAATGGCCACTGAAAGTGCAACGAGTTTTAACCCCGTTTTCACCGGATTCGGTCTCCTCATGGTTGCTCTCCTGTATTATTCATTTTGTCATCTTCAATATTATTTAATGTTTGATCGTATAAACGTGCTTTACCTAAACGAGCCTGAGCCCAGTAGTAACGCATACGTTCTTCATGGTTATCGAGTTCTGCGTTCACTACGATACGCATGACTCTTTCTAATTTTCTAATAAGACCATCAGTCTCTTGCAGCTTTTTCTGAATGCGGTTGTGCAGCTTTTTAGCCAAAAGCACATTGGCTTCTGATTGACGGTAAGGCTCTTTAATCGATTTTATTTTTGACAACTTATCTTCTAAGAAGGCAAAGCTTTGATCAGTTGATTCAAGCAATGCGGTAAAACGCTCTTGCTCTTCAACATCAAGGGTCATAGTATGCAAACGTAAATCACTGATTGTATTTTCAAGTCGCTCTTGCTTCTCTTGTGCTTTGAACACAAAGCTGCCAATGCTTTTACTGGTTAAGCCTTGCTGGCGATATTGAATGATCAACTGGTGCTCTAATGCTTGACGCCCCCAGTAATTAAGATTGTTACGTAGCGCATATAAATCTCGCAGTTCTTTGATCACACTGTGGAATGGGTTACTGGACATAAGCTCAATCAAAAATGGAGTAAGCTTGTTGTAATCTAAACTTGGCTCACTGCCGTACCAATCGGTTTCGTCCATCATGGCTTCAAGGTTAACCACAAACTCTTCAGGTATACGCTGACCTGCAATCACTGCACGCGCTTTTGCAATAGAGTCAACACCTCCGGCAAATGCTTTTTCTGCTAATAGATATTGTTTTAATGCACTGCGACTTGCACCTTGCTGCTCATACAAGTGGGCCAGTAATACTTTGGCTTCTTGTACTTCGGCAATACTGATAGAACGACGATCCAATGCTTTTAAGGCAGGAACCGCTTGAGAGAAACGCTGTAACTTAATGGCTGTCCAACCGTAACTCAATAAAGCACGGTTACTATACAACCCTGTTGTACGCACATTTTGTAAATACTGCCAAGCGCCTAATAGGTTTTCGTTTTCAATTTCCATGTGAGCAAGAGCTTGCTTTGCACGATCGGCCAACACTGAAAATTCTTCTTCTGGGTGTACCAGCGCGTAATCCACAACCTTTTTCAGGTTGCGTTTACTGTCATCTAATTTGTCATGTCGTAACTGAGTAATGGCCAAATTAAAAATAAGGTAAGGCTCATATGCACTGTTTTTTGCGACCTTTGATAGGCTTTGCTCAACGGTATCTAAGTGCATGTTACGAATATTAATCAGGGTAGCTAAGTAATTAAATTCTTCAGCAATATCACCCGGCACCTGCCCTTGAATACGACCTAAATTGCGTGCCGCTGCGTCTATCTCACCTTTTTGGTAATACAGTTTTGCAAGGTAGTACCACGCCTTGTTCGCTGTGGCCTCGTCTACATTTGTATTTAATAAGTCATTGAAGATGATTTGCGCATGATCGGGCAAACCATAGGACAGGGTCATACCACCTTGAAGTAAACGCGCGTCATCCGCATTTTTTTCAAGCTCATTGGTCGCCTTGGCATATTCATAACCTATAAGAGCTGCAAAATAATTTTGCTGATAATAATCAAACAAAATCGTGCCGTATTTTAAGTCTTTAACCGTGTTCGCCGCAGCCATTAAAGGCAACAGTAAACAACTCAGCAAAAGCAAGCGCATCATATTCATTCTCCTGCTTACCATTGCTTAATGGTAAACACTGGCTCTTGCTTGGCGTAATCATCCATAACCGCGAGCTCTATATACTGACTGCCTTTGCCCTTAGTGAACTCCAGCTCCGTTGCACGCTTGTATGGTCGGCCATTTGGCCCAAGACCGGTAAAGAACACTGACAACGTATGCAGCCCGTTATTCAGGTTGGTCATGTGTAAACGCTGAATACCACCACGAGCCAGCGCTTGGCGCTGCTTATCACTATATAAGTGAGTGGCGATGATTTTGCCGTCTAATTTAAGTTTCACGCTCTCTAGTGTGAAAAACTCACCACTATCTAACGAAACAAATACACTGGCCTGAGTACTTGATGGGAACAATAGCTCTTCTTCCATCAATCGCAGGTCCTTATTTAAGTCCACCACGCTGGCTTTAAGCTGTTGAATCTCTTTTGAAAGCTTACTAACGGTCGCCAAGGCCTGCTGGGCGCTCTCTTGCTTCGCTTTCGCAGCAAAACCAATGGACTGATCTGACGCCAGCACATTAACTGACACGCATGCCAATACGACTAAGGTCCACTGCTTGATTTTTGACCGACACATAAAACGTCCTACACCCGAGGTGTGATTAATAACTTTCGCGCTAATTCCACTAAATAGCCATTTTGATGGTTTTTTAACCAGCTTAAGCGGAATCGAAATAAGGGCGGCATTATCCGGTTTTTAGCGATTTAATTATCGCTACGGGTTCAAATTCTGAGAGGCTGTTACAAATATTTTTGTAAGAAATTCGTTATTTTTAATGTAAGCGTGATTGTATTTTCTTAAAAGTGATGAACGTCACACTCGGTAAGTGATCACTATGCACGATGTTCCCATGAATATGCGTACAATGATCGCCATTCTTTGACGCTGTAAGAAGCATTAACCAGACGAGTGCCTATGTTTCGCTGTTGGATTCCCCTAATTTGCTTTGTTATTAGCCATGCTTCGCATGCTGATGACCCCACACCATCTCGTACGATTACGGGTGATATGTTGAACAATGAAGAAGCGGTACAGCTATCGGTTATCGATACCTACCTCGAGCTTCATACAGGCCCTGGCCGTGGTTATCCTATTTTCCATGTTATGGAAAAAGGCGAGACTGTTTATGTGCACAGTCGTCGAACTAATTGGTTTTATGTCAGTGACCGTCGTAATCGCCAAGGCTGGGTCAAACAAGAAGGTCTAGCCCGCACATTGGCCCCAACAGGCTTGCCTGCTGCACTGCCTAATACCAAACACGGTGACTTTTTAGCCCAGCAAGGTCGTGTGGGCTTTAGCCTTGGCCAGCAAGGCAACGCAGATACAGCAACGGTTATGGCCGGTTATCGACTATTAAGCTTTGCCGGTATAGAAGCCGAATACGGACAGATATTTGGTAGCCAAATTGATGGCATCACCTATGGCGCTAGCCTATTAATTGAACCCATTAAAAGCTGGTCGTTTACCCCTTTTATATCTAAAGGTTATGGCTGGCAAGAATGGAAAGAAAAAACAAAGCAACAAGTGGGCGCTAACAATAGCTTCAACAGTCGTTACGAGTACACCGG
The DNA here is from genome assembly GCA_034111105.1 of Bermanella sp. Lineage (GTDB taxonomy): Bacteria > Pseudomonadota > Gammaproteobacteria > Pseudomonadales > Oceanobacteraceae > Bermanella. The sequence goes on from JAWUXY010000021.1 coordinate 10,375, forward strand.
CGTGGGCATTAACTATTACATTGGCTACAACTTCGTGGTACGCGGCGAGTATCGCAAAGTTTACCTCACTGGCGATAACGACTCTCTGTCCAATAGCGCATGGCGCTTAGGCTTTAGCAGCTTCTTTTAAATAGAATTTAGGCAAAATATTATGACAATGCTACGACTGATCACACTACTATCACTTGCAATAAGCCCACTGGCTTTTGCCAATGATGCCCCAGATACAGAAGATTCAGGGGATGTGCAAATCAACCCTATTTTAGTGGTAGAGCCAGATAAACAAGTACGCGAGCAATACGAAGCGAAGATTGATACCGAGTTTTTTGAATTAGGTGCCTATATGGGCATTATCGGCATTGAAGACTTCGATACGCCCTCTGTTTTAGGTGTTAAAGCCTCGTTCCACGCCACTGAAGACTTCTTCTTACAAGCCAACTACGGCCAAGCTGAAGCCGGCACCTCAGCGGCTGAAATTACCAGCTCTGCTAACTTGATTGCGGATCGTGATTACGAGTACTACAACCTATTAGTGGGTTATAACTTGTTTCCTGGTGAAGCCTTTATCACCCAAAACCTAACGCTTAACAGTGCCTTTTATGTAGTCGCGGGTATCGGTAATACCGACTTTGCTGGTGACAACCATTTCACAATTACATACGGTTCAGGTTATCGCATTATTTTAAGCGATTGGCTTACTTGGAATATGGATTTCCGCAACCATACATATGAGTCAAATGTGCTGCCTATTAGTAAACGTGTGAACAACTTAGAGTTCACTCTTGGCCTGACAGCTTTTTTCTAAAGCCCTGACCGCTTACAAACCATGAGCGGTGTCACAATTTCTTACAAAACTCACACAAAAGTATAAGAAAGCCTGAGAAACTGGACGTACATCCCAGTTTTTCAGGACGGCTATGTCTAGACTCCCTAAATCGTTTACTACGTCATACTCATTATTGGGGTCAGCATGAATAAGTTATGTTTTTCAGCACTTGCATCTGGCTTGCTCATTATGACTCAGCTTGTAAACGCCAGCGCACCTTCGGATTACGACAAAATTTGTCAATGTGTCGACCCTTTCAATGGCGTACGTCAAATTCCAGTTACTATCCGCGATTTCACAGCAGACCACCCAGACTTTGAAAGTACCACAGGCTACGAAAGAGGCATTGTAGAAAAAACCCTAGGCTCTGACGGCCGCCCTATTTACGCAAAAGAGGGTCAGTACAGCTTAACGACAAATGGCAGTGAAGCATTTAACAAGTGGTATCGTAACGTACCAGGTGAAAATACAGCCATTAACAAGCAGCTAGAAATGCGCGAAGTACGCACTGGTTTTTGGGAGTACAGCGACTCATCTTTTTTCCCCATTGATCACGAAGGATTCGGCAACCAAGGTAATAGCCATAATTATCACTTCACGTTAGAAACACACCTTAAGTTTTTCTATGTAGCAGGCGGCACGTTTAGTTTTAAAGGAGACGACGATCTTTGGATTTTCATCAATGGTAAACTCGCCATCGACCTAGGCGGCGTACACGGTGTTGAAGAAAAAACGGTATACCTTGACGATATGGCAGCCGAACTAGGCATTGAACCAGGTAATTCATATTCATTTGATTTATTTTTTGCAGAACGCCACTTAACAGAGTCAAACTTTAAATTCCAAACAACGTTCGAGTTACAGTGCTTATAGTTAAGCTATGTTGTTAAGTTAACGCATTCAAACAGGGGCTTCGGCTCCTTATTTATGCGTATAGTAAACGCTTTAAGCAAGCGATCCATATGGTTAATTTTATTAAATAAACCAAATACCCTTTTAAACTGCCTCAAATTATCTAGCCGCATCACAACTCCTTACAAAACACACGTACAAGCATAACAAAGCCCGAAAAACTCGACGTAGATCCCAGTTTTTTTCAAGCGTAATGACTACACTACCGCCACTATTTTAATATGCTAACACCCAATTTTAGAGGCAAACATGAACAAGTTATGTTTTTCAGCATTCGCATCTGGCTTGTTGCTTGTCACACAGTTGGTACACGCAAGCTCACCAACTGATTACGATACTATTTGTCAGTGTGTTGACCCTTACAATGGTGTTCGTCAAATTCCTGTAACCATTCGTGACTTTAAAGATTCGCACCCTGATTTTGAAAGTTATGATGGCATTGAAACAGGCATTGTAAAAACCAACTTAGGCGAAGATGGCCGCCCAGTGTATGCCAAAGAAGGCAAGTACAGCCAAACAACCACAGATGCCGCCAGTTTTGATCAGTGGTACCGCAATGTGCCCGGCGTTAATATGACGCTCAACAAAACACTCAAAATGACGCAGCTTAGATCAGAGCTTTGGGAATATTCGAGTTCTAAATTCTTCCCAATTAACAACGAAGGCTTCGGTAATCAAGGCAATTCCTATAATTACCACTTCACGCTAGAAACGCACTTGAAATTCTTTTATGTACCAGGCGGAACCTTTAGCTTTGAAGGCGACGATGACTTATGGATATTCATCAACGGCAAGCTTGCCATTGATTTAGGCGGTGTTCACGGCGCACTTAAGAAAGTGATTAAACTGGATGACTATGCCGAAGCATTAGGCATCGAGCCCTATAATACTTACAGTTTCGACTTGTTCTTTGCTGAACGTCATTTGTACGCGTCTAACTTCAAATTTCAAACTACCTTTGAGTTGCAGTGTTTATAGCTTAAATGGCTTGAGAATTGGTTACATAAAAAACGGGCGCTAATAAGCGCCCGTTTTTTATGGGTCAGACATTCGGTTTGGCATCTATTTCGCTTCTAGATAAATACCATCTTTTTCAATGCGAATTAAACGCTGTTTATAAAGCGTACCAATAGCCTGTTTATAGCTGCTTTTGCTGCAATGAAATTTTTTCTTGATGTCATCCGGCGAACTTTTATCACTTAATGGGATAAAGCCGCCTTCTTGTGTCAACAATTCCAATACATCACCCGCCAGCCCTTCTACACGAGCAAAGCCTGGTTTTTGCATAATGATTTCAATTTTTTGATCTTCACGTACACGTTTAATAAACGCCTTGAGTTTATCACCACGATTTAACGCCTGAAAAACATCGGAATGATAAATTAATCCCCAATACGTGCCATCAACAACAACCTTAATTCCAAGATCCGTTTTTGGACCAACAACGATATCAACTTCTTCGCCGGTTTTATACGCATTGGTTTCATCAATATCATAAAGAAACGTATCCAACTTCGTTGACGCCGTTAAACGATCAGAGTCATCCAAATAAATACGTACTAATACTTTACGACCTTTTTCTAAGCGATTGTTTTGCTCAGAAAACGGAACTAAAATATCGCGCTGCAAACCCATGTCTAAAAAGGCACCCACAGGGCTTTCATCGACTACATTTAAGTAAGCGAAATCGCCAACCATGGCCAATGGGGTTTGTGTCGTAGCAATTAAGCGATCTTCACTATCACGGTAAATAAATACGGTTACTGTATCATCCACCTTCATGTCTTCGGTGGTGTATTGCTTTGGTAATAAAATTTCGCCGTGTTCGCCGCCATCTAATTGCAAACCTCGAGGAAGTTGACGCAATACGGTTAACTCATTAAAACGGCCAATCTCTAGCATAAAGCGCTCTCTGTTTTTAAGCATTTGGCTTTGGCATTAACTGATATACCCGTTGAAATAATTCAGGTAATCCGTTTTGGGCAAAGCGTGGTTCATGTTCAATAATATTAGCGCTCTTTAGCTCATTTATTGAGTGAGTCGCTGCATAGTGCTGTTTGACTTCTTCATAACTCAAAGCAAACGGCGGGCCAGACATTAAGTCTTGCTGGTAATCAAGGGTGATCAAACACTGCTGCGCCTTTGGGCACAGTTGCATTAAGTGCCGTGTGTATTGACTGCGCATAGTCGCTGGTAATGCGATTAACGCAGCACGATCATAAACCCAATCAACGTTGATTAATTCACTGGGGGTCAGCTGAAAAAAATCACCGGCATAAATAGTTAAGTTTTTAGCATGGTAACGTTTACCGCCAGCCCAGTTGCTCACTTGAGGCTTTATAGCTAAGCGCTCATATATGGCTTTTACTGCATCTTCACTCAGTTCATTGGCTGTAACGGCGCGGCCTTGTGCTAAAAAAAAGTCAACATCGCATGTCTTGCCACACAGGGGCAAGAATACATGTGACACGTTTGTTTGCGCGTTAATTTCTGGCCATAAAGCCACCAGCCAAGGGTGAGGTTTTGGTAAATGAAATCCAATTTCGTTTTTTTGCCACTTGTTAAGCCAAAACTGTGCGTTCACGTTAACCTTCTTAATTTTTGCCTTGATATTGCTGACGCATGAGCGCCACTAATTGGCGATGACATTCTGCGTCACAAGCATCGGCTATGATAATCTCCCACTGCCAAGGTTCCGCTTTTTGCATTGGGTTAGTCGCGCATTGGCGGTATTGCATGATCACACACGAGGGCCAAACTTGATGTGCCCGCACATCAACCGATACCCAATTATCATATCGCTTTAAACGGGCTTGGCCATTATAAAACTGCCATTGGCGCGGCTGACAAAATGGTAACTGGCCATGCCTGAGCCGTTTAAAGTAAACACCTTGAATGAGCAATAACGGTAATAAGCATAAAACAACCGAATAATGAAAATACGCACTAATGGCCGAAAGGTAAGCCAGTATTAACCCGACATGCAGCACATATTGGCTACGCTCCAATAAAGTCGATGAAGCGACCGACAGATTAACCGGGTTGTACACGTTTAAGAATTATCGCTACGATATCAGCAAGGTCTTGATCATCAGGGGTACCTGTTTGCATAAACCATTTAAATAAGTCTGGGTCTTCACTGTCTAGTAGCTTGCGGTACTTGGCTTTATTCTCTTCGTTTAGATCACTGTACGCTTCTTCAACAAACGGCAGTAATAAAAGGTCCAATTCCAACATGCCACGACGACTATGCCACCATAGGCGTTTTTTTTCTGTGGCCAATTGCTCGGCTGTCATTTGTGAGCGATCTTCTGACACAGGCACCTCTTACATACAAACTGAGTAGGATAATTTGGGCCGCAGTATACCACTCGCACCTTCTAATTGGGAAAGCCAATGGGGTAAATGGGTCTGTTTTATGGAATTAAGGGTTTCAGCACGAAAGGATTTACCCTGAGCGCTAATCCTGAGTAAAATAGTCGGGTTATTAATTAGGAGTTCTCCATGGCTGCCATTTGGTCTGAATTAGCACCGCTTACAGCGCAAAGCCCCTCATTTGATTGTGCTGTTTATCCCATTGAAGATCAGCAGGTGTTGTCGATTGTGGGCCCTGATAGCAAGAAGTTCATGCAAGGCCAATTCACCTGTAACCTTAATGACATTTCAACCACGCAATTTCGTTTGGGTGCTTGCTGTAACGCTAAGGGGCGTATGGTTTCGAGCTTTAGCTTATTACAACAGGCTGATGGCCAATATTTGCTTGGATTAGATGCTTCTCTCTCAGCTACCACTCTTAACCATCTAAAGAAGTACATGGTCTTTTTTAAAGCCCAAATGCAGGTTGCCGATTCTGTGATGGCAGGCATTCAAGGCGCAGATGCTTCAATCATGCTAGCCAGTCTTTTTACGCAAGTGCCAATTAACGATTTTGATCAAACCAATGAGAATGGCCATGTGTTGGTGAAACTGCCTCACGGTGCAGGGTATCAATTTTGGCTAGACCCAAGCCAAGCAAAAGACACTCTAGCGCAGATTATTAGTAAGTGCACACTATCAACAAATAACCTTTGGAATGAGAACCTCATTCGTCATGGTATTGGCCATGTCAGTGCTAGCACCAGTGAAGCGTTTATTCCGCAAATGATTAACTTTAGCCAAAATGGCGGTGTGAGCTTTAGTAAGGGCTGCTACACCGGACAAGAAATTGTGGCTCGCATGCAGTACCTAGGTAAATTAAAACGCCACATGTATCGCTTAGGGTTTGATAGCACGTCTACGATTAACGCGGGTGATGATGTCTTTGTAACGGGGCAAAATAATCCAGTAGGCGTTGTGGTCAATAGTGTAAACACGGGCGGCCAGCAGCAAGCGCTGGTTGTACTGGAAGACAAGGCCCTGCCTAAACTCGCTGACGGGGCAATTATTGTGGGCACAAATCAGGCAATTGCCAAAGAGCTGCTATCCTTACCGTATGATGTAGTGAATGAGCAGCCAGAATAAAGGACGCGTCTAATTAGCTGGCCAGCCATCCCCAAATAAGGACAGCCCATGGCCAGCATTTTAGAAACCGTTGCTAATGAACTCATTGATCAAATTAAACAAGACACCCTCGTTTTACCGAGCCTGCCCGAGGTGTGTTTAAGAGTCCGCGATGTTGCTGAAGACATCAAGTCCAGCATTCCCCAGCTAGCCAATATTATTATCCAAGATGCCGCACTTTCTGCACGAGTTATTAAAGTAGCGAACAGCCCTCTTATGCGCACACCGTCAGAAGTCACTGACCTTGTCACAGCCGTCAACCGATTAGGAATTAACTTCACATCGAATCTGGCCATGGGATTGGCTATGGAGCAGTTATTTCAAGCCACCAGTGATGTGGTTGATCGCCGCATGCGCAGTATTTGGCAACAAAGCTCAGAAGTGGCGTCTATCTGCCATGTGCTTTCAAGCCATTACACCAAACTTCTCCCTGACCAAGCCATGCTAGCAGGCTTAGTTCATAAAATTGGCGCACTGCCTGTACTCACCTATGCCGAAGACAACAAAGCACTCTTAAACGACGGCTTTGCCTTAGATAAATTGATAGAAAAGCTCCACCCTGTCATTGGCAGTCACATCTTAAAAGCATGGCGATTTCCCAAAGACATTTTGAATGTGCCAGGGCAATACTTAAAATTTGATCGTGAAATAGAAAAAGCCGATTACGCTGATTTGGTCACAGTCGCTGTGCTGCAAATCCATGCCAACACTGAGCACCCCTACGCTAAACTGGATTGGAGTACGATTCACGCATTTGAGCGCATCGGCTTATCCCCCAGTATGGATATTGCAGAAGCCATTGAACTCGATGACGACATCTCAGGGTTACTGCAATAACGCCCCATACACAAGTCAGTTATATTTTATGACGCACGGACTATTAAACACCCATCACCATGATTGATGCCTAAACTACCCTGCCCGAAATTTAGACTATACTCAGGTATGTGACCATGACAGGGATAGCTCCATGGCAAGTGAAAAAGAACGACTAATCGATAAAGATCCAGACTCCGGTGACGAGTCCGAAGTACCTGCGGGTGTGCCGTTTTATAAGAGCCCTACATTTGCCTTAGTCATTAAAGTGAGCCTTGCCTTGGGCATTGTCAGCACTCTAATTACCGGCCTACTGATTACAAATTCACGCCTAAGTGGTGTCGAAGAGTTATTTAAAAGTACCCTTACCCAAGTCACTCAAATATCAGACCAACAGAAAGTCATTGTCGAAAACATCAAAACCCTGACTACCGAGCATAAAAGCTTAGTGCAAAATGTTGAAACCCTTGATCTTGATAGCGCCCAAGGTGAGTTAAGCCAAGCACTTAAAATTCTGGATACCCAAAGTAAAGCTATTGATAAGCAACTCGCTGTCACTCGAAATGGTTTGGTTAGCTTATCAAGAATGATAAAAGGCAGTCGAGTATGGCAAGAAGACTACAGCGGGCAATATAAATTACTGTTTGATCAAAACAAAGAAATCAAAAAAATGATTAACGACTTACGTGGCATTCAAGAGGTTAAACGGGAAGAACCTCAATATATAGAGATGGATTTCTAATACACTCCTGCCCTGTTTTTCCTTACAATGGCCAACTTATTTAACTAGGAATACGTTGGTCATGACTTCTGACCTAGCCGCTCAGGCCCCAAACCACTTAATATTCAAAGAGTGGCAAGGTGAAAATTTTCGTACTGTGAACCAATTTTATCGCCGCCAAAAACACAAAGGCAGTGCCAGCGGTGATGAGCGCGTGTTTATGATCGAAGATGATGAACAGATTATTGCTGCCGTAAGGCTGGTGCCTTATGACGGCTTTTACTGGCTACGCAGCCTATATGTAGAACAATCACGGCAAGGGCATAGACTCGGCTCGCAACTATTGGCGTTTGTACATAGTAATACTCAATTACCTATCTACTGCTTTCCATACCTGCATCTTGATCACTTTTATCAACAAGCAGGCTATGACTTTATATACGAAGACGAAATGCCTCAAAGCATTCATCAACTGTATACCCGCTACAACCGTAAAGGCCCAGGTATTTTAGCCATGGCAAAATTCTCCGATAAATAACCCACCTCCTAGGCTAACAATTATGCGCTCAAAACGGTGCTATTCCTGACTTTATCGGCATTTTGTGATTGCTCCAACTGAGAGTAGAATAGCCCTTCGCTATATTTCAACGTTAGAATAATTAATAGAGATACACCTTATGAGCCAAGCAAACCAATTAAGCAAGATCGCAGCCACACTACAAAACCTGCCAGAATTCATGCGCAGCTTTGCTATGAGCAAGGCATTTGGCAGTAAAATAAAATACGCTGGCCACTCAGGTATACGCTTTGAAAAACTCAGTAATAATGAGTGTGTGGTGAGCATTAAAAACAAAAAGAAAGTACAGAACCATATCGGTGGCGTCCATGCAGCGGCAATGGCCTTACTCGCTGAAACCGCCACGGGGTTTGTATTCGGTATGAATGTACCTGATAGCAAGTTACCACTGATTAAAAAAATGAACATCGATTACGTTAAACGCTCCAGCGGTGACATGCGTGCCGCTGCAACATTAACTGACGAACAAATACAAAAAATTAAAACAGAAGAAAAAGGGGACGTCGTGGTCTCAGTTATCATCACAGACGAAGCCAATGTAGAGCCCATTAACGCCGAAATGACATGGGCTTGGGTTGCCAAAAAACGGTAATCGAATTTAGTTAAACCAAAACCATGATTTTGACTAAATTGCGCCACTGTAAAGTACATTGGCGCAGTTATTCTTTTTCTCTTCTCATTGCACGCCACTTATTATTTTCTTGTCTTAATTTAACACTCAACTGGCCAAATTTCACATGGGTGAAAGTCCATTCATTCTCTTTACTCAATGAAGTGCGAAAAAGGTTGGTGCCTTCCGCGAAACTCTCTATCTGAGCCATGGATTTTTAATTTATCCCATTAGACGTTCAGATCGACAACATGATCTTGAATTTCGCCAAAGGCCAGAGCATCAGAGTTATGCCACAACACCCTAACCTTCTCGCTCATTTCAACCATAAAAAGAGAACGCCATGAATAAAGTTACGATCAGTGCATTTGGGCTCTGTGCAAGCCTTGTATGTAGCACGACGCTAGCCATGTCAAAGTCCCCAGCCGCCCCAGCACCTCAGCCTCAAGCCCAAGGTTACAATGGTGATGTCAACGCAATGGCTCAGCAATGTTTTTCGGTCCAGTCACCCAGTACCGGCAATTACTTAACCAAATACACAAAAGGTGGTTTAGTTGATAATGGCTTGGGCTATCACTTTATTAACACCGCAAAAGACAACGCAAGTCGTTTCTTCATGAAACCGACTTCATTTGGCAAGTATTTATTAACCGACCAAGATGGCCGCTACTTTGCTAGCCATTTGCCTGCTGAAATCAGTGCGGGTCGCTATGCTGGTAAATTCGCCGAGTGGACACTTAACAAAGAAGGCAATGATCGTTACAGTTTGCATGGTACCGCTTTAAATATGAAAGTACGCGCACGCACCGATAAAGGCACCATGTACTTTTTTGATTTATTTAATCCGTTTAATTTCAATAGTGAAAACACCTTTAAGTTAGTGGCGCAAAATAATTGTACCGACTTCCCTGAAGTAACCACAAATGTGCAAGGTGATATTAACGCGCTTAAAGGCGATGTAAACGAACCTGTACGTGGCTTTGTTGATCCACATACACACATTACCTCTTATGAATTTATGGGTGGTAAAATGATGGCCGGTAAGCCATTCCATCGCTGGGGTGTTGAAGAAGCACTTAAAGACAGCAAAGACATTCACGGCCCGAATGGTTCTCTTGATTTAATTGGTAACATTTATACCTTTAACGATCCAAACATGCGTTACGATACTCGTGGCTGGCCTGATTTCCCATGGTGGCCTAACCATAAACAAATGAGCCATTCTGGTTATTACTACAAATGGATTGAACGTGCTTACCTATCTGGCATGCGTCTAATGGTTACCGACCTAGTTGAAAACGAAGTATTGTGTAATGTGCAAAAAACGATTAATCCTGCAAGCTGGATTAATCCTAATAGCTGTAACACCATGCAAAGTATCCGCTTACAAATTCAACGCTTACATGAAATGCAAGATTACGTAGATGCGCAAAATGGTGGCCCAGGTAAAGGCTTTTTCCAACTGGTTTCATCGCCAGAGCAAGCCCGCCAGGTTATTGCTGACGGTAAATTAGCAGTACTAATGGGTGTTGAAGCCAGCGAAACATTTAACTGTGGTTTAAAAGATACATGTACTGTCCACACAATTGAAACTCAGTTGAACGAGCTTTATGACTTAGGTGTACGGACTATCTTCCCAACCCATAAATTTGACAACAAGCTAGGTGGTTCTGCCGTTGAAGATGGCATCATGAATCTTGGCCAATTCTTAGCCGGTGGCCGTTTCTTTGAAACAAAAGAATGTGATGATCATACTCACGGACAAAACTTCACGTCTGGTTTTCCTCTCATTGGTCAAGTACCTGTCCTTAAAGACATCCTTAATGGTATTGGTTTAAACCCAGTTTATGATGAGAGCATTGAGCATTGTAACCAAAATGGTATTTCTGATTTAGGTGTGTACTTAGTCAACCGTATGATCGACAAAAACATGTTAATCGAACTTGATCACATGAGTAACGATACTGCGACCGCGGTTATGGACATCGTAGAAGCCCGTAACTACTCAGGTGTTATTACGTCACACAGCTGGATGCGTGATGGTAAAAATGGTGAAGTACATGACAATACTCGTCGTCTGATTGAAGCAGGTGGCTTTAGCACACCTTATAACTCAGATGCCAATTCGGTTAGCGGTAGCATCAGTCGTTATCTAGATATTGTTGAGCAAACGCCTTATCTAAATGGGGTTGGTTTTGCGACTGATATGAGCGGCTTAGGCGGTCAAGCTGGCCCACGTTATGATACCGATACCGACCCACTTAATTATCCATACACCTCTGAATTTGGATTTGTGTTCGATAAACAAGTATCAGGCAATCGTGTATTCGACTTAAACACAGATGGTATCGCTCACTTCGGCTTAGTCGCGGATCACTTACAAGATATTCGTGAGCAAGCACCGCAGCGTATTTATGAGTCGGTGATGAACTCTGCCGAAGCTTACCTGCAAATGTGGGAACGCGCTGAAAGCAGCACAAGCAGTGCTCACTATGATCCACTAAACTAAAATAACGACCTGCAACCAAAAAGGCGCTCATTGAGCGCCTTTTTTTTGTTTTACTAACCACAAGAACTTTTTATTCTATTTGCATCTAATTCCCTCTTAATACAACAAGGAATCACTCATACAACGGATAGCCGTTATTATTTCTAAGGACCTGTGCAACCGCAACCGGCTATCATCCAGAAACAAATTATAGTGGGGTTAAATACCACGAATCCCGCGTGAAAGATGTGTATTTATTTTACCCCGGCACCCGTATTCCCGGAGAATTCGAACAGTTAGGTATTGTGACGGCAACGGGTGATAAAGGCGCAAGCGATAATGATGTAATTGCACATTTAAAAATGAAAGCACTAAACTCATGTACTGACGCAATCATCGAAATAGACCGTCGTATTGCCCCACGAGATTCGGGTTTCATATTTGAGGATAAACAAGACAGCTATCATGCTATTTCATATCAAGGAACCGCCATCCGCTTTACTGATTTAGAGGCGCTGCCGGATCATGTTAAGGGCCATATGAGCGTACCAGGTTATGATTCTCAGCAACTGGTACGCAGAGACAAACATAATCAATCAAATAGCATTATCTTTGAGTTATTGCTGTCTCTTACTATTGGTATCGCTTATTTAATTTCACTCTAATAACCGGCATTAAATATCATTCATTAAGGGCAATAATATTGGCCTTTTTAAAGAAGTTAAAGTCCGTCGCTGTCGCGCTGGTATAAGCGCCCATCATGCGGGTAATAATTAAATCCCCATCATTTAATTTTGGCAGCAATATGTTTTCATCGATGACATCAATACTGTCACACGTCGGCCCAGCTAACACAGAAGCAGTTTTTGGCCCTTGATTATTCAATACATCAATGGGGTAATGACCATGATCAAATAAAATACCACTAAACGAGCCATATACGCCATCATCTAAATAATACCAAGGCTTTTCACTGCGAATCGCTTGCCCCATAACAGACGCAATACTCATGACAGCAGGCCCAACAATGAATCGCCCAGGCTCAGCTAATAATTTGATCTGTTTATCCACCTTTGATAATGCTTCACGAATGGGCACGCAAAAGTCATCAATATTCAGTTCATCGTTATCATAAGCAACGGGGAAGCCCCCACCAATATCTAAAGTATTGATGGCAGGTAAGTTTTGAGTCTTTGCGTCTTCGATTAAATCAATACAACGTTCAATCGCAAACACATAACGCTGTGCATCTTGCGTTTGAGAACCCACATGAAATGATAAACCGTTAATTCGAATACCCAATTCATGGGCTTTGCGTAAAATACCAATAGCGGCATCAATGTTGCAGCCAAATTTTTTCGATAAATCAGAAAATACATCCGCGTTGGGAAAGCTTAAACGTAAAAAAAGCTCAACGTCATTTTTATATGGAACAAATTTTTCTAACTCATTCACGCCATCTATCACAAACCGCTTACAACCATAGTCCATGGCATACACAATATCCGAATGACGTTTGATCGGATGTGTGTGTATTGTCATCTCGGGGTTGACCCCTTGGCGCTTCACCATGTCCACCTCACCATTACTGGCAAGGTCAAAACATGCGCCTTCATTTAATAAGGTTTTTACGACGGTATCATGGGGCAGTGGCTTTAAAGCAAAGTGTAATGTCACATTAGGCAACGCTCGCTTGAGTAATTGATATTGCTCTCGCACGACTTGGCAATCAAGCAACAAAAGAGGTGAGCCGTGCTGCGCAACTAATTCTTCGATGATTGATTTTTGTGTCAATGAAAGCGGTAAATGACGCGCACCTATATTGGCTAATAAGTCGATATGTTCATATTTCATAGACGTATCCTTGGCTATTTTAGGCACTGAATCATGAATATTAATACTTAGCAATAAAGCATATAACGCTAAAGTTACAAGGGCGAAATAAGAAGTTTTTCAGAAGATAAGCCCTAATGCTGAGATAAATCAGAGCTTTTAGAGTATTGATTCAATTAAAATAAAAACGTACCTAAACAACTTCGTTTAGTGAGCGTTTACTTTTAGACCAATCAATACAATATGATCTCCTTCCATGCGTCGAACGGTTAACCTTAAAGACCCTACTTTGATACGGTCGCCAACCACTGGATGTTTGCCTAAGCGTGCCTTAAGTAATTCTTCAACCGTACCGGTTTCATTTACACTCACACCATAAACAAAGGCTAAATCGGCTAATGATGCATCAGGATTAATCACAAATTCACCAAAGAAATTACTCATCGCTAGCGTGCTTTGCTGGTCTTGTCGTGTAAATGATAATGCAGCGTCATCAATATCGTCGCTGCGCATCAACAACCAAATATGATCACCGGTTTGTATGGTGATATTATTTTCAATAGGCAGGGAATTTTCATCTCTTATTTGCGCAATCCATTTAGGATAATGATGCCAGCTTTGCGCAGGGTTAAAATTCGCCGCTTGGACTGGTGAGCCTTCTTCCACCACAAATTCAGCCACCTCTAAAGAATGCTCTGAACGATTAATCAATGAGTAACTGTGTCTGGGCGCGGGTACATGAGGAATAATCACTTTTAACCAGCGTGCCATAGGTGCAACCGTCGCCCCTTGCACAAGCAGTGATATAAGCACAATGACAAAGGTCATATCAAATAACTCACGGGCGCCTTCAATACCGGCCATCACCGGATACAAAGCCAATACAATCGGCACCGCACCACGTAAGCCAACCCAGCTAATAAAAAAGCGTTCTTTCCAACGAAATCGAAAAGGCAGCAAACAAATCAATACCGCCAACGGCCTTGCCAAGAAAATCAAGAAAAACGCGATCGCAATGGAGACCACGACATTATCAAGCACATGAGAAGGTGTAATCAGCAGTCCTAAAATTAAAAACATGCCCGCCTGTGCTAACCACGCTAATCCGTCCATCACTTGTAAAACCGATTCGGATGGTTTGCTGTTTGCATTACCGACCTTTAAACCTAATAAGTAAATGGCTAAAAACCCGCTGCCACCTAACAAATTAGTCCCTGAAAATACCACCATACCAAACGCAAGAATCAGCAACGCAAATAAACCATCACTTAAATTCATACGGGTTAATAAACTCGAAAGTAAAAAACCACCCGCTAAACCACAAGCCGCACCAAAACCAAACTGTTGTAAAAATAATGAAGCAAACGTATAAAAAGACGTAACCTGTGTGGTATCAACACTCAGTTGAACCAAAATAATGACCAATAGAATCGCCATAGGGTCATTCGCCCCAGATTCTATTTCTAGTGTACCGCCAACCCGTTCATTGAGTTTAATCCCGCTATTGCGTAATACGTTGAACACAGCAGCCGCATCGGTGGAACCGACAATCGCGCCTAGTAATAATCCAAATTGCCAAGGGATATCAAGTAGCCAAACTGCAAATGCACCGACACTGCCTGCCGTTAACATAACCCCCAATGTGGCCAACATGGTCGATGGCCAAAGCGCCGAGCGAAACGTGCTGACTTTTGTGCGCATACCACCATCTAATAAGATGACAGCAAGTGAAGCATTACCCACTAAAAAGGCTAATTCAAAATCATCAAATAAAATACCGCCAATGCCATCTTCACCCGCGAGCATACCTACAGCCAGAAACAGCAATAAAAAAGGAAATCCAATACGAGCCGTTAATGAACCAGCAATAATACCGGTGAGCAGTAAAACGCCAGCAACAATCAGAAAGGTGTTGGTATCAGTCATATGACAATAAACTATCCATGTGGATTAAAACGCAGAGACACAGTTAGCGATCGAAAAACATACGAGACAGATGCAAGTATTAAACCGCTTACTTGTTTTATCACGAGCACGATACAACTGCAATTTGAATACATTCAAAAAGAAGATTAAAGACAAACATAGGAAGGGTTAGCGCAAATGATACGTATAAAAAGCAGTCAAACATTCGTCTAACTGCTTATTATATTGCTTAGATTACTTAAACTTCACAACCGCACGATAACGCGCCTTGCCTTCTCGTACATGGTCAATCGCATCGTTGATTTTATCTTTATCAAATAATTCAATTTGCGGTTTAATGCCATGACGCACTGCAAACTCTAACATTTGTGCAATCACAGCAGGACTACCAACAGGGCTAGCCGAGACACTACGCTGCGCTAACATCATAGGAAACACACTGATACTTAGTGGCTCTAATACCGCACCGACAAAATGCAAACGCCCCTTTGCACGTAATGTCCCCATATATGCATCCCAATTAAGCGACACATTTACGGTAGAGATGATCATATCAAAACTACCAGCAGCCGCTTCTAGTTGCGTCGCATCTTTTGAATTTAGGGTTTTATGCGCACCAAGAGCAATCGCTTCTTTTTCTTTGTCTGGGTTAGAGGTAAATGCTGTGACCTCACACCCCCAAGCATTTAAAAACTGTAACGCCATATGACCTAAGCCACCAATCCCAATGACCGCAACACGGGCAGAAGGTTTTAAATCAAACTGTACCATTGGGTTATACACAGTGACACCGCCACAAAATAATGGCCCGGCATAACTCATATCCAATTCATCAGGCAATTTCACCACAGCCGCACTTTGCGCACGGACCTTGTCGGCAAAGCCACCATGACGACCAATAATCGTAGGGCTCGATGTACCACATAGGTTGTGATCACCCGTCATACAGCTTTCACAATGATTGCAGTATGCACTGTGCCAGCCCAAACCCACACGATCACCGGCTTTTAGATGGGTTACATTACTGCCCACCGCGCTCACGATACCCGCCACTTCATGGCCAGCCACTAAAGGGTATTGGCTGAAGCCCCACTCGTTATCGAGCATGCTCACATCACTGTGGCAAACACCACAATAATGCACCTCAATTTCGACCTCTTGGCCCCCGATATCACCTGGCTCATATTGAAACGGCTCCAATGGGCCTTTGGCTTGCTTAGCTGCAAATGCATTAATCATGAGAATTCCTTGTTGGTCGTGGCAATCAAATTGGGGGCTATTAAAGCCTGAGTCATAAACACTGGCTATACCCTGATATCGAACGGGCTGTTGCATAAGAAATAGTGGCTAATCTTACAATACGCAACATATTTCCTTTTAGATTGAACAAACCTTGTTGGACAATCCGGAAAGTCTGAACAAATTCCCTCTTAAAAAGGAGATATACTCACCATTTTTACAAATTTCTGGTAGAATTCGCGCAAAATTTATACTGGTATTTGCCCTTGTTTACATCGTTTGATTTGCAACCACCGCTGTTAAAAGCTATTGAAGCCTTAAGCTTTAAAACCCCAACACCTGTGCAAGTACAGGCCATTCCTGAAGCGTTGAAACACAGGGACTTAATGGTATGTGCACAAACAGGTAGTGGTAAAAGCGCGGCCTTTTTACTGCCAATACTCAATCAGCTAATAACCAAAGCCGCCCCTGATTCAAAAACCCGTGCATTAGTTTTAGTGCCAACCCGTGAATTAGCGCGTCAGCTATTAAAGCAAACCGAAGCGTTGGCTAAATTCAGCAAGATTCAAGTGGCCTCAATTACAGGCGGGCAAGAATTTAAATTCCAAGCGGCGCTGTTTCGTAAAAACCCCGAAGTCATCATTGCCACACCTGGTCGCTTATTAGAACACATGGGGAAAAGTGAACACTTATTAGAAGATGTCGAAGTCTTAGTGCTTGATGAAGCCGATCGCATGCTTGACATGGGTTTCTCTGAAGACGTGCTCAACATTGCCAGTCAATGCTCGAAGCCTCAGCGTCAGACCATGCTATTTTCGGCAACGTTAAAACAAAAAGGCATGTACGAAGTCATTAAAACCGTATTAAACGATCCGCTTAATATTATGGTCGACAACTTTAAAGGCGAACACGAAAGCATCGCTCAAGAAGTTATGCTCGCCGATGACGACAAACACAAACAGCGCTTACTAACGTGGTTGCTATCAAACAAAACATTTCGCCAAGCCATTGTTTTTGTAAATACCAAAGTGAAGGCAGAAAGCCTTTACCACTTCTTGGACTACCACAATGTTAACGCTGGTGTTCTACAGGGTGATATGACGCAAGACGAGCGTAACCATGTGATGGTGCGAATGCAGCAAGGTAGCTTTGATGTATTAGTCGCCACCGATGTTGCAGCACGTGGACTCGATGTTAAAAAAATCGACCTAGTTATAAACGTTGATATGCCACGTAGTGGTGATGACTATGTACACCGTATTGGTCGTACTGGTCGCGCGGGCGAACTAGGTCTTGCAGTATCACTTGTCGATCACACAGAATGGAATCTAAAGTGCGCTATTGAGCGTTACTTACGTATTGAAATGGCACCCAAAAAAGCCAAAGGATTAGAGGGTAAATATAAAGGCCCTAAAAACATGAAATCCAACGGTAAACCGGTTGGCAAGAAATCGCCCAAGAAAAAAGATGGCAAAAAGACAACCGCTAAAAAATCAACAAACAAAGTCGCTAATGGTAAAAAGCCTGCGTCTAAAAAACCAGCTACACCTCGCTTTGGTGATGGCAGTGCCCCGTTTAAACCTAAGCGCAGTTCATAAGAACGGCGTTTAGCAATTAAATTACTCAATATATAAAAGGTTTGATATGAAATACTTCTGGATGACAGTGCGTTTTGTTTTAGCCAAAATAATTTTACTAGCTGATTTTTGTTACCGCCCTAAAGGCAAAAAACGCAGCGCCGAAAAACAAGCAGACTTAGATGAGCAATGCCAACAGCTCTCTTTGTACCAATTTGCAGCCTGCCCATTTTGCGTAAAAGTACGCTGGTCAATGAAGCGCAATAACATGAAAATTAAATTACGTGACGCAAAGCGCAATGAAGAATACGCTTACGAATTAGAAAACCAGGGTGGCAAACTAAAGGTTCCGTGTTTAAAGATCACACATCTAGACGGCACAAGTCAGTGGATGTACGAATCTAAAGAGATCATTGCCTATTTGCAAAATATCGCTGATGGCGGCACCCGTATTGAACTTGAACCAAGCCTAGCAAAAGCCAGCTAATGATTACTCGCGCAGACACGCATTCGCGAGTGTTTCATTTATGTTTAATGAAGCCTGCTAGACGTTAAAACAATAAAAAACGCGGAAGTAAAACAACCGCGTTTTTTGTATTTGAATGTCATATGAATGACCATTCAATGATTTTTTGGCCCACTAACGATCTTGTCATCTTGATTACTCG
The DNA here is from genome assembly GCA_034111105.1 of Bermanella sp. Lineage (GTDB taxonomy): Bacteria > Pseudomonadota > Gammaproteobacteria > Pseudomonadales > Oceanobacteraceae > Bermanella. Next base: position 29,107 of record JAWUXY010000021.1, read on the forward strand.
ATAAGCACTCTCCTATTTTAAAATATTATTATGCCGCTTGTAATACAGCGTGATCCGCTTGCTGTCGTAATTCAAATGCCAGTTCACTCGGCAAACCTAACGCCGATGCCAGTTGACTTAAATATTGGCTTTCCGCTTCATGGTCAATATCAATTGCAAAACAAGAGATCAGATACAGTTCTGATTTTTGCTCAACTGTTTTAACCTCACGTACTAACTCTTCAATAGAGGCAGGATAACGTAATAGATCCATCATCATGTATTTAAAATCACTCGATGATGGCATATCTTCAACTGCATCAAAAATTCGTGACTGCTCAACATCATCGATATGACCATCGGCTTTAACCGCTGCAACCATGGCTTTAACTAACGTCAATTGAAACACGGTATTAGCACTGACCTCATTCTCAAATGTATCAACCGACTGCGTTAATCTAGCCTGACTAAACTCAGGTGACTGCTTGAGCGTTGACTGCGCACTGAATTTAGAACGCTGCCAGTTTTTAAACGCTTTAAATGCAAGTCCACCTAGCAGGGCAGCGCCGCCAACC
>JAWUXY010000022.1:0-15367 GCA_034111105.1 Bermanella sp.
AAATAAACAAATTACAGAAGAAGCCGCCTCGTTAGCCCGTGCTTTACGTGGTGAAAAGAAAACCCAAGGTAATTGGGGCGAGCTGGTGCTTGAAACCGTATTAGAGAAATCGGGGTTGCGCCAAGGGGAAGAGTTTACCCGTGAAAAAAGCATTAACAATGATGAGGGCACACGCTACCGCCCAGATGTGATCATCAATCTGCCAGAAAACAAACATATCGTGGTGGACGCTAAAGTATCGCTAAATGCTTATACCGATTACATCAACGCCGAAAATGATGCAGCCCGTATTCGTTTTTTAAAACAACATGTAGACGCTGTTCGTATACACATTAAAACCTTGGCAGATAAATCCTATGCCAAGCTGCCTGGTATCAACAGCCCAGATTTTGTATTTATGTTTATGCCAATTGAGCCTGAGTTCATGGTGGCGTTTGAGCATGATGACAAACTCTTTAATGATGCATTTGAACAGCGCATTGTCGTTGTGACGCCCACGACTCTGTTAGCCAGTTTACGCACAGTATCAAGTTTGTGGAGCATTGAGCGCCAAAACAAAAGCGCTAAAGACTTAGCCGATGTAGCCTCAAAAGTGCATGACAAGTTAGTGGTGTTTGTCGAAAGTATGGAAAAAGTAGGCGCACAATTGCATACGGTGCAAGGCACTTATGATAAAGCTTGGGGCCAATTAAAAGAAGGCCGTGGCAACCTTATTTTACAAGCACAAAAGTTTAAAGACTTAGGGGTACGTACTAAAAAAGAGCTACCCAAAAGTATAGTCGATACTGCCGAATTGGAATTTGAAGAACAAGCGCCTGAATATGACGAATCGAAAAATGCCAACGTACTCAAAGTAAACGCTAAAGAAACAAAGCCTAAACTAAGCGATGCTGATATACCGCAAGCCGAATTTGAATTGCATGATGAATAATCGGTAAGCAGTATTTAGTTTAGACTACCAAAAACAATAAAGGGATATTCTATGGTCAGCCACCTAACCGAAAAAGAAAGTAATTCTGTTATTGATCAAAAACGATTTGCGTTTTTAGAGTTACTGTTAATTTGGGAGGGGCGCATACAGCCTAAGCACCTAGCGCAGCAATTTGAGCTAGGTGAAAAGCTGGCCAAGCATGTCATTCAAAAGTACAAAAACCTCTACCCAGATAATATTCAATATCACGGTGCCAGCGAAAGCTATCAGCCAACGCCTAACATGCTAGCGCAATTTACCAATGGCACACTGCAAGATTACATGCAGTTTATGGCCAGCACCGAAACCGTATCTAATTTAGAATTACCTAATCGTAATTTACAGCCCGCATTGGTGCGCCCTGTTTTACAAGCCATACGTGAGCAGTTGAGGTTAGAAATAGCTTACGCGTCTGTTTCCAACCCAGACTTTACGGTACGAACCATTCAACCGCACCATCTTGTATTTGATGGCATGCGCTGGCACGTGCGCGGCTTCTGTGAGAAAAATCAAGATTACCGCGACTTTGTATTGAGTCGCTTTCAACCGGATACGCCCGCTGAATTATTAGATGGCGCAGATCATTTTGATATTCAAGATGAAGTATGGAATAACGTATTAAATGTGGTGTTTATGCCCGACCCAAGGCTGGATGAAAACCGCGCTCGTATTATTGCATTAGATTATGACATGCAACTTACCAGTAATGGTTATCGTAAAACTCAACCGGTGCGTCAAGCATTACTGATGTATTGGGTGCAGCGCATGGGCTTGAGCCAGTATCATAATAACCCACAAGCACAGCAGATTATTTTAACGCCTGAATGTGATCAGGCGTTGAAAGGGTATTTGCCAAATTAAATGATTTTAGAATCTATATTTAAACGCTGCATTTATTTCATTTGTTGCTTGGTCAGCGATATCTTGATGTACTCGATAATCAAATATAAAAGAAATTTTATTGTAAACTTTAATATCTAAGCCAGCTCCATACATTAATCCTTTTGATGATTCTGATATTGAAAACTTCTCATTTGCTACTGTTATATCATTTTTTGTTTCGACATAACTATGTTTGATGTCAGCAGATATATGAGAAAGCCCCGCTAATAAGTATGGCCGAACGGTATCTTTAATTCTGAATGTATACTGTGAGTATATGCTTAAATAATTGGTGGGATTTACTTGTACTTCAAATTCAGAGCTGCTCTCTTCTGATATGAAATCACCTTCAGCAGTGACGTCAAAAATTATGCTTCCTGAATTGTTTATTACCGTCTCGCTGCTACTAAATGACGCATATTCAATAGAGTAAGAAATGGATGATGTTTGGTAATATGAGGCATTTACATAAATGGCATCTAGTGCTGTTTCGACTACTATTAACTCTCGATTATTAGCCTCATAACCATGCATATCTATTTGAAGGTTTTTCATACCAACGGATATAGATAATGGTGATTCCTCTGCTAGGGAAGGAAATGATAGCGCCAACGAAATGATTGGTAGTAATAATTAATTCAATTTATTGTCCAAAGAGAAAATTCGTTTTTTAATCGAATTTAATGGTTTTAAATATTTTGGCGTGAATTATATCGGAGTAACCTGATGAGATATATGGTAAATATGTTCAATCAATTTTTAGAATGATTACTCCAAAATGGGAGTTCTCTTTTATAGCCCGAATTTTATGAATGGTTACCAGCTCAACCGCAATAATCTCTTTATTCGCCAAGATTAATTCTAAAATCTCTTTTCTCGTTCCCCCCTTTTTGATGACCTTTACATTATGGGCTATGCCTTGAAGCTTGCGACCGTTTTTTAAGGTCAGCAGTATTTCATAATGATGCATACAAGCGATTTCAAAATAATCATATTGAGCACAAGAGATGATGTTTTTCATGTGATCTTCCCAGTTATTAAGGCACTGTATTATTCACTTTGCTGTAAGGCAACGCCTTTTATTTGCGCATAAAGCGTTTGCCACATTGTTATGTTTAAGCGTTCAAATGAATACGCTGATATTTCACTTAGTAGATATTGTTCATCCATTTTTAATTGAATAAGGTACTGCCCGTTTTGTGTTTGCTCAATACGTGACACTTTACCGTGTAGAATATTCACAATGCTGCTGTCTTGTGCCGCGCTTAACGTCAGGCTGATATCGCTGGCGGCAATGCATAGGCGCAATGGATTTTCTGTTTTGGTGTGGCCTTTAATGTGATTGACAGTATTATTCATGGCATTTATGGGCAAACGCATAACTTGCTCGCCGATTTTGCAATGCATTAGGCCGTCGCTATGAATGTGTTGAGAGTCAGTCACTAAAATGCTGCTTTTACCTAAACCATAAAAAGGATGCTGTTCATCTTGAAGTACATCAATCAATGGTCGAGGGCGGTTAACAATGGTTTTTCCGTTTTCTTTTTCGAGCATGATGATGTGATTAGCTAATGTGAGTACTTCGTTCACATCATGGGTGACATACAAAACCGGTAACTGCCATTCATGATTTAAGCGCTTTATATAGCTCATGACGTCTTGTTTACTTTGCCAATCGAGTGAGGCTAAGGGTTCGTCTAAAATTAGTAACTTAGGTTTACTTAATATGGCTCGGGCAAGGGCCACACGTTGTGCTTGGCCACCACTTAGTTGCTGTACTGTGTGGCTGAGTAAATCATTGAGTTTTAGCGCATCAATACAATGTTGCCAATCTTGTTCGTTCGCGTGTGAACGTTCAAATGCAAAGCATAAGTTTTGTTCTACATTCAAATGCGTAAATAATTGGTTATCTTGAAATACCATGGCAACATGTCGCTTATGACAAGGAATCGACTTTTGTTGGTAACTATCAAGCCAGAGTTCATTTTGGTGTGCGTTATGCCATGATATAACGCCTTGAGGGTTTTCTAACCCGCAAATGCTGCGCAATAAATGCGTTTTACCTATGCCGCTTTTGCCAAAAATCACATGAGTACTGGGTTGTTGCCAATCAATACTGATGTTTGCTTTTAAGGCAAAGTCACCTTTACATAAATGTATATCTAAATCTAGATTCATAACATGCCGACCTTATTTGCATTTTTACGCGTAGCATAAATTGCAGTGAGCATGATAAACGAAATACCTAATAAAATAGCCGACATAATATGTGCATCGTTGTATTGCAGGGCTTCGACGTGTTCAAAAATCTTAATAGAAATAACCTGCGTTTCGCCTGGAATATTGCCACCAATCATAAGGACTACCCCAAACTCACCTAATGTGTGGGCAAAGCCTAGAGTTGCAGCGCTGATGTAAGCGGGTTTTGCTAGCGGAAAAATAATGGTGCGCCATGCATCTTTAAACGATGCATTCAATGTGTAGGCCACTTCTAATGGTTTTTTGCCAACTAAACTAAATCCATTTTGTAAGGGTTGTACCACAAACGGTAAACTATAAATAACCGAGCCAATCAATAAACCGGTAAAACTAAACGCTAAGGTACGGTCCCCAAATAATTGGGCAATGAGCCCGCCTGGGCCTTGTGGGCCTAACGCAATTAATAAATAAAAGCCTAATACAGTGGGTGGTAATACTAATGGTAGGGCAATAAGGGCTTCTATTAAAAACTTGCCTTTAAATTGGCTGTGAGCCAAAAACCAAGCAAGGGGCGTAGCAATAATGATTAAAATGGCTGTGCTAAAAAAAGCCAGTTTTAAGGTGAGCAGTAACGCTTCCATGGGGCTTCCTATTTATTAGGTAAGTGATAGCCGTTTTTTTTAATAATTATTCGCGCGGCATCACTTTGTAAAAACGTCATAAAAGCCAAGGTTGCTGGTTTATTGTTTAAGCGCAAGGCTGTTTGATTGATGTCGTCATGGCATTGTGTATCAATATAGCGAATGCGAGTTTGATCTTTATTTAACACTTGTGAAAGGGCAACAAAACCGCCATCGACGCTTTGGCTATCAATGAATTGAAATGCTTGCGCGACATTTTGGCCAATGATTATTTTGTCTAGCCATGTTTTCTGTTTTAAACAAATAAGGGTTTGTTTTGCAGCTAAACCATAGGGGGCCAGTTTTGGGTTAGCAATGCTTAAACGAGCGTAACGGTTGTCGTTGAGGATATCATCTAATGTTTGTGAAGGTGGCAATGTTAAGTTGCTATAAAACACAAGACGACCTTTCGCATAAACAGCCAAAGCATCTAACGTCAATTTACGTTGTTCGTATATCTGTTGCCACAGTCGCTGTGGGTGCGCGGTATTGGCGGCTAATAACATATCAAATGGTGCGTGCTGTGAGATTTGTTGAACAAGCTGACCGGTGCTGGCGCTGATAATATTAATCTTATGTTGCGTATTTTTCTCAAAACTACGTTTAAGTTTTTCTAGTGTTTGTTTGAAATTGGCGGCGACGGCAACATTGATGTTATCACTGTGGCTAAAAGGAGAGAGCAGCAGTAAAGCAAGTGCAATTGAAAAACGTGTTGGGCGCTTACTGGTCATGTTCATCCCATTTTTGTAATGCATAAGTGTCTTTATCCAGTGCAGCAACCCATGTGTCGCCTTGTGGCGTTGTTTCTTTTTTCCAAAATGGTGCGCGGTTTTTAAGATAATCCATTATAAAGTGGCAAGCTTCAAATGCAGCTTCACGGTGATGACTGCTCACCGCGACGAATACAATTTGATCGCTAATATGCAATTGGCCAACCCTGTGTATTAATCGCACACGTGATAAAGGCCAGCGAGTGCAGGCTTGGTCGACAATTTCAGCAAGGGATTTTTCAGTCATGGCAGGGTAGTGTTCTAAAAACAATCCTTTCACATCCTGACCTTGGTTCATGTCTCGTACTAGGCCGCTAAAAAACACAATTGCACCGTCTTGAGTGTTGTTTTGGCGCAGGGCCGCATATTCTTTTGCGACGTCAAAATCTTGAGTTTGCACATTAATGTTAATGAGTGCTGTCATGCTTAACCGCCTGTGACCGGTGGAAAAAAAGCCACTTCATCGCCGTCTTGTATCATGGACTGATTATCCACTATGGTTTGATTAACCGCGCATAAAACAGTGGCAAGGTTTAAATGTGTTTGCCAATTTGGGTTGTGTTGCACTAACGCGTTTTTTATGGCGCTCACAGTGCAAGGCGTGTCGATGTTTAATTCGACACCTTGGCTGTTAAGTGTCTCACGCAGTTGAGCAAAGAATAATACGTTAATCATGCATCGCTACCTTGAGGTGTGGCAATAAAATGTCCAGATTTACCACCTTGCTTTTCTAAAACGCGCACGCCGGTTATGGTCATTGCTTTATCAACGGCCTTGCACATATCAAATAATGTCAGCGCAGCAACCGATGCACCAGTGAGGGCTTCCATTTCGACACCAGTTTGTCCGGCGAGTTTGCAAAGAGTTTCAATGCGTACTCGGTTTTTTTCTGTTTGTACTTCAAAACTGACTTCAACCTTGCTTAACATGAGCGGATGACAAAGTGGAATAAGCTGACTAGTTTGCTTGGCGGCTTGAATACCGGCAATGCGAGCGACTGCAAATACGTCACCCTTGTGGTGCTCGCCTTTTACGATCATATCAAGTGTGCTTGGCATCATTTCGATAAAGGCTTCAGCGCGGGCAATACGGGCAGTGACCGTTTTTTCGCTCACATCCACCATGTTCGCTTCGCCATTTTGATTGATATGGGTGAAGGTCATATTAGCCTCGACTGTCGCAGTGGGTTTCATGGGTGTTTTTAAGTTGTAAAACAAAATTGCAAGGCTTGTGCGTACTGTTTAATTGGGTTTCGATAATGTTGTCCCATGCGGTGACGCAAGCATTACCAGAGCCGGGCATGCAAAAAATAATGGTGGCGTTAGCAAGTCCGGCAATGGCACGACTTTGAATGGTGCTGGTGCCAATTTGACTATGGCTTAAATGGCGAAATAACTCACCAAAGCCATCAACGGTTTTATCAAATAATGGGGTGACGGCTTCAGGTGTGCTGTCGCGGCCAGTAAATCCGGTGCCACCTGTGATCAGCACGCCTTGAATGTTGTCACTGGCGATCCACTGAGAAAGCGTTGCGCGAATTTTGTATATATCGTCTATCACAATGGCTTTATCAGCAAGCAGGTGGCCAGCTTGTTGTAAGCGTTCGACTAATAACTGCCCACTGGAGTCGGTGGCTTCCGTGCGGCTGTCAGAGACTGTCAATACCGCGAGTTGCAAGGGTATAAATTCGGAGCTAAAGGTTTTTGCCATGATCAATATTGCTTATGTTTGATTAAGTTTCATCATACCTTATGCAATGGTTACTCAACAGGCCTGTGCTTGTGTTTATAGGCGGTATTTGGGCCTATTTGGCACTATTATCCCATGTAGAAATAGTGCACATTATCTCGAAAATAATAACCATGGATTAATCTATGGCGATTCTAAAATACCTGGCGCTATTGTTATCAGCGCTTGCGCTGGGAATGAATACACTGATGTTTACTAAGCCAGACGTCGTATTACAATCGCCTTTTGATAATACCAGTATAGACGTAAAGGCGGTGTCCGAGCGTCTATCAAAAGGGATTCAATTTGCCGCCATTCGTTATATGGATGAGTCCTTAGTTGAGCCAGAGGTGTTTATTCGATTTCATACTTTTTTAAAACAAAGTTATCCAAAACTGAATGAAGTTTTATCGGTTGAAGTTGTTAACGAATTGTCTTTTAATATCGCTGGAAAAGCTCAGATCCATCACTGAAATCCATATTATTGAACGATACTGTTTAACATGACAATTCGTAATTACCATCCAAATGATTACCCAGCCATAGCCGACATATATAATGCATCAAAACTTGATGAATTAAAATTTGAAGATAACCATTATCAGTTATTGCCTTTAGATTTAGATGCTAAACGACAATTTAATTTACTAAACTCGACTATTTTTGTATACGACGATGCACTAATTAAGGGGTACAGTGCAGTCAATGGCAATACTATACAGTCATTGTTTGTGCATCCTGATTTTAGAGGGTTAGGCATTGGCCGTGCTTTACTGGCGTTTGCTTTACAAGGCATTGATGGCGATGCCACTCTACAAGTTGTTAAGTCGAATACCCCTTCCAAAACACTGTATCGCGCTTATGGCTTTTCAGATATAGAAGAGAGTGAAGCGAACTATAATGGCGTTAACGTGACGATTAATACGATGTTGCGCAGGCGGTAATCGAGCCCAAACTTTGCCTAAGTCCGAATTTACTTGTACATTTAATAGTGAATCTAAGGATAGATAGGTGACAATATGATTTTGCAAATAGAGCAACATATTAAACATGGACAATTCGAGCAAGCATTAGACTTGCTGCCTAAATTAGAAGAAACCTTTTCAAACCATGCCGAGGTGTTGTGGGTGATTCGTACGCTACAACACGATTTAGAGCATCATAATCTAAATACATTGAACACATTAAAGCAGGTCAAACAGGTGTTGATTGGTTAAAGTTGTCAGGCGTGCTAAGCCAACCTGAACTATTTTATCATTGGGCTATCTAACGCTGACCCTGACATTATCGGATACAACATGAAGCCTTTTATTTTTATCGCATTATTAGCAATGACCTCTCTTAGCATGGCGCAAACGCTGAACATTGCTCAGTTTGAAAAAGAGGCACTTGATAAATGGGAAAAGAAATCCTTTGTTGGTCATACTCAATACACTATTGAAAAACTCGATGAAAAAACCGTATTACATGCAGTGAGCGATCAATCTGCATCCGGTTTAGCGAAAGAAATAAAAGTGGATTTAAAGAAAACACCGTTTCTCAATTGGTCATGGCGAATAGAGAATTTTTTACCAAAAATGGATGAGACCAGTAAGCCAGGCGATGATTATGCCGCTCGTTTATACATTGTAAAAAGCGGTGGTTTTTTCGTCTGGAATACAAAGGCGCTTAACTATGTTTGGTCCAGTAATCAACCTCAAGGCAGTATTTGGGATAATGCCTACGCAGGCAGTAATGCCCGTATGCTAGCGTTGCGTTCGCCACAAGATGCACTTGGCAAGTGGGTAAATGAAAAGCGTAATGTATATGAAGATATGATTGCCTTATACGGTGATAAAGGTTCAGACAAAAAAAATGAAGACGCGTACCGTTATATTGATGCTGTTGCTATTATGAGCGATACAGACGATAGCAAAGCCAAAGCCAGTGCGTATTACGGTAATATTTATTTTTCAGCTCAATAGCCTAATTAGGGACAGAGTTCATGAAAACAGAATTAACAGCCAAAGACATCATGACCAAAGAAGTGTTGATGGCTTATGAGGGCTGGTCGATAAAGCGCTTAACTGAATTTTTCATGAATAATTCGATTAGCGGTGCCCCCGTTATTGCCAGTGACCACAGTTTAGTGGGTGTCGTAACCATTAGTGATATTTTAGCGTTTGGTAATAAAAGCACAGAAGAGAAAGGGGCGTTATTGCTTGAGGTTTATTCTGAGTTTGTAGGCCATCAGTATGACCCTGAAGCTTTGAAAAGTATGATGGGCAAGGCAGAAGAAAATTGCACCGTGAATCAAATTATGAGTCGTTCGGTCATTCAGGTTGATTGCAATGCTAATTTACAAGAAGTGGCCTACATTATGTTGCAACACGGTATTCGTCGAATTTTTGTTAGTGAGCATGGCATTATTAAAGGTGTGATTAGTACCCATAATATTTTAACCACGATGGCTAAGTAACTAAATGATGTTTACCATTTAAATTGATTGAGGTTTGCCTCTATAGTTTTGGTTGCATGCCCAATCTTATCATCTAAATTATGTAACTGTTCTAATATCTGCTTTTGTTTTTGTGTATGTATCACTAATTGTTCAAATTTCTCACTTAGGTCAGTAAGTTGGTGCTGACTTGCGTGATCATTAAATTGTCCTTCTTTTATAATGGCTTCTAGTTGATTAAAAATCTCACTGACATTATTTGCCAAGTCTTCATTGCTGTGGATAAGTTGGTTTGCTTCATCCATGGCTTTGACCGAGCTTTGCGAATCTTTATGTAATTGATCAATAACGGCTTTTATTTCCGTGGTGCTGTTGTGCGTACGATTAGCAAGTGTGCGGACCTCATCGGCTACCACAGCAAACCCTCTACCTTGATCGCCTGCTCTGGCAGCCTCAATTGCGGCGTTGAGCGCTAATAAATTTGTTTGGTCCGCAATACTCTCGATGGTATCAAGGGCAGTGACAATATTTTTACTGCTGCTGGCTAAGGTGTTAACTTGCTTACTTGCGTTACCTAATACGTCACTTAATTGGTGCACTTGTGTTTGGTTGTCACTGAGCATTTTTTGACTTTTTTGGCTGAGTGTTTCAAAGACTTTTTCTTTGTTTTTTTCTTCTTGATAAATGGTTTCTGGATTGTCGTTGTTGATTGGTGTGCTTGTCTTATTAAGGCTTGTTTTAAACGCTTGTTGAAGTTCAGTATGCTGAACTTCAATACGCTGTTGGAGTAGCTGACTTTGATTAATATGCTGTGCGACACCTTCACTGTATTGTTTAAGTTCGGTGTTATGTTTTTGTACCGAAATGATGGGCGTTTGAATAGAATCAATCATATTTTTTATGTGGGTGGTGTTAAATAATGGCTTATCATTATTTTTATGCTCAGAGTTTTTATTCGTATAATGCTGATTATTTGATGAACTTGATGCCTGTGATTTTATGTGTTGTTGAAAATCATGGAAATTTAATTGATTTAGCAACTGTTGATAATTATTAACCAATTGGTCTTGCTGATTAAGTGTTGGGCTGTGACGCCCATTGAAGAATCGAGCCAGAACAAAACCAACCCCTAAACTGATAAGCGCGGCTAATATTACGGAACCTAATAAAAGATAGAGCGTGCGAGTCTCTTTTTTTAAAAGACCATTATTGTTATTAAAGGGTAACGATGAAGTTTGTTTAATAATCTGGCTTTGATCTATTAATAGCTCGCTAAATAATAACCAATTTAGGCCAAATAGTTTAATAGGTTGATAGGCCATATAATGATTTTCATTATTTTTATTTGTTGTGATATTAAATTTTTCAGTAGGACGAGTGTCGAGCCATTGTTTAAATAATAACTGCTGTTCAGATTGCAACGGTTGGTTGCTAACCCAATAGGTTTGATTCGCGTTCGTCATATAAATGTGTGCTCGCTCAAACCCTTGTACTTGCAGTAATGGGGCAAAAGCATTTGCAGGTAGGCGGAATACAAGAATGGCTTCTATTACGCTGCGTTCGGAATCTTGACTAATAATCGGCGTACTTATAAAGGCGCTGAGTGCATTATTAGCGGGCCCATATTCACTAAACTCACTAAACAAACTTTGCCCAGGTTGTAATTTTAATGCGTGTTTATAACTAATAGCTAATGGTGATGACGCCGCTTTTTCTTGCCATAAGTTGTTCGCGAAGTCATTTTTTTTTGCCACGCTGTATATTACATCACCACTGGCGGCATCTACTATGTATAAATCTTCAAATGCAAACTGCTCGATGTAATGACGATAAATGGGGTGGTACAAACCGTGTACTCGGCTATAGCTTGTATCAACTTGTGTCTCGTTGAAATCTTGCTTACGTATATTGGTGTTATTAACGACAAAATCATATTGCAACGCTTGGCCAATCTCATTTAGATGTGCTCGACTGGGAGCTTGCTGTTGATAGTATTGCGTGATGGCTTCGTTTGGGTCATCTATAAACGGTTCACGTTCGGCTAGGTAGCTGCGATAGGTGATACGAAACGCCTGAGATGCTACTTGGCTCATGGTTGAGTTAGCAAGAGTAATAAGCTGTTTATTTATCTGCTTTAAATAGTTTTGAATGTATTGTTGCTTTTGTGCCATGAGCTGTTCAAGGCGCGCCACAATCAGATCATCAAATTGCTTTGAATACTCTTTAGTTACGTGCTGTTGGTTGTTTTCTATTGCGGCAATTTGTTGATGGCTTTGCTGTTTATTTAAAATGCTTAAGCCATAACCTAAGATGAGCATAATCAGCAGACACAGCAATGCTATCGGCCAAAATAACACATGGCGAACTTGTTGTTTGCTTAATGACATCAATGCATTCATTAAAGTATCCCTGTCTATATTAAGTTATAGGCCAATTCCATTATTCCTGAAGGCCGCATTGGTTGGAGTACGCCAAAATCACAGGGTAAATGTGAAATAATGTGGGATAGTTAACCGAATGGGATTCGTACTGGCAGTATTAGGCTAATGGATTGATGGTTATCACCATGGTATTTAATGTGCTGGTTGTGCATAGTGATGCGCTTAGTTGTAGTGAAATATAAAAAATATTGGGTATATTATGTTGAAAGCAAAGCACTTGGGTTGGGGTATTTATTTGCTGGATACCGCTTATCAACGCCCACAAATGGCGGCATGTTATGTGATGGTGCGCGACGGTGAGCTTGCCATTATTGAAACAGGTACAAAAGACACTGTGCCGCTGATTTTTGAATTCTTAAGCGAGCAAGGTTTCGATACACATGCCATTAAATATGTCATGCCCACCCATGTGCATCTAGATCATGCCGGCGGTGCGGGCTTATTAATGCAAGCCTTGCCTCATGCCCAGTTAGTTATACACCCGCAAGGGGCTAGGCATATGATTGACCCAAGTAAGTTACAAGCCGGTGCCACAGCGGTATATGGTGAGGCCATGTTTGCGCAAACCTATGGGGATTTATTACCTATTGATCCCTCGCAAATTTTGATGGTTGAAGATGGACAAACGTTAAAGCTAGGCAATAGTACGCTGATATTTTTAGACACACCTGGGCATGCTCGACACCATTATTGTATTCATGATGCTCTAAGTGCTGGCTTCTTTACGGGTGATACGTTTGGTCTTGCATATCAAGAGTTAAGCAGTGAAAAGGGGCCGTTTAATTTTACCACGACAACGCCGCTCCAAATTGACCCAGAGGCCCTAAAAGCCTCGATAAAACGTTTACTGAGTTATGAGCCTAAACGCATGTTTTTAACCCATTACGCCATGGTAGAAAACCCGCAAAAACTAGGCGAACGCTTAATCAAACTGGTGGATAAATTTGTTGAGATTGCGTTACATATTAAGCAAAATTTGCCAAAAGAAGCATGGCTACAGGGCTTAAATAAAGAATTATTATCATTACTATTGGCGGACTTATCGCAGCATAAAACAAGCTTACAAGCTCATGAATATGCACAAGTGATTGCCAGTGATGTATTGCTTAATGCGCAAGGCTTAGAAGTATGGCTGAGCCGTAAATGATGTGAGTCTATGAATCAGTCGATGTTACGCAAAGTCAAATTCGTGGTGCCCCAAGTTAAGCTTGAGGCGCAAAAAGGCCGTACAGTGCCGCGCACTTTAATTATAAAAAGGCGTGGTATATGAGTCAGTCACCCTCACTGCCCAATCCTGCAACAAACACTCTTGATGTTATTGAAAATATGCCTGTGCAAGCGTTGCTTGATCACTTTGCAGCACAAGGTATTGAAATTAAATTACCGATTGATGAACTGGGGATTATTCAGCACATACGCCATTTAGATGTGAACGGCGGCGCTCATGGGAAAGGTGAAGTGATTACTGAAATGGCCATAGACGAAAACGCGTGGTTTTTTCGTTGTCATTTCCCTGGCGACCCCATTATGCCGGGCTGTTTGGGCATCGAAGGCATGTGGCAGAGCATTGGTGCCATATTGGCGGCAAAAGGGCACCACGGTAAATTACGTGCGCTGGGTATTGGTGGTGTGAAGTTCTTTGGTGAAGTGCGCCCAACCGCAAAAATAGTCACGTTTAAAATAAGTATTGATCGCAGCTTAAAAAACAAAAAAATGATCATCGCCGTGGCGTCTGGCAGTGTTGAAGTAGACGGCGAAGAAATATACCGTGCAGAAAAATTAAAAGTCGGTGTATTGTTTGAAGAATAAACCACCCCAAGGCTTTGGCTGTTACAAGGCATAAGGTACACTGCGTTTTTTCTATTAAACCTAGGTGACGTATGCCTCCATTATTTTTTATTGCCGTAGCCCTTGTTGTTTTCTTTTTTACTTGGCGTCATTTTAAAAATAAACGCGCAGCGGCTGGCAGTATTGCCGAAGGTGATGCGTTTTTAAAATCCAATGCCAGTGTTGACGGTGTTCATACCACGGCGTCAGGCTTGCAATACCAAGTAATTGAAGCTGGTACGGGTGACGAGCACCCTCAAGCCAATAGTACGGTTACAGTGCATTATCACGGTAAATTATTGGACGGTACGGTGTTTGATAGCTCGGTTAATCGTGGCCAAACCATTAGTTTTCCGCTTAATCAAGTGATCCCCGGTTGGACAGAAGGTTTACAGTTGATGGTTGTCGGTGAAAAAGCGCGCTTATTTATTCCTAGTTATTTAGCCTACGGCAATCGTAATGCGGGTTTAATTAAACCCGGTTCAACGCTTATTTTTGACGTTGAATTGATTGCTCTACAATAGAGTAAGTGCACCACTAGCAATCAAAAAAGCCATAATCATATGAATGATTATGGCTTTTTTATGCACACATATTTAATTAAAATATTAAGCTGATTTTTTTGCTTTGTAAAAAGCAACTAAATCACTATGGCCACCGATATGTTGCCCCCCAAAAAAGATTTGCGGTACGGTCCTTTGATTGTGACTGCGCTTCAGCATTTCGGCTAACGCTTTAGAGTCGTTTGTCACATCAATCTCAGTGTAGTGTAACCCCTTACTGGTTAGAATGGCCTTTGCTGCTTTACAGTAGGGGCAGTAGCCCTTTGAGTAGATTACGATGTTTTCCATGATAAACCGCCTTTATGTTTACTTAGCGCTAATATACCCCCTTTAAGTTGGTAAATTAATGGCTATAATGCCGTATTAGTTGTCCTATCGTCCAAATGGAGTGACCTATGTACCTTGATTCTCCCGATGCATTGAGTCTGTTACTGCAAAAATTAGAGCTACATGCAGAGGTGTACGTTAATGGGGATTTTTGCGGTGCATGGGCGGTGGATACATCGGGTAGCCACCGCTTACCGTTTCACTTGGTTGGCCAAGGCAAAGCATGGCTGCATTTTCAAGGTCAACCGGTTAAAGCGTTATCTTCTGGTGACCTTGTTTTATTCCCTCATGACCATTCCCATGCCATTTCAAGCTCAGCTGAGGCACCGGTTGACGAGTCTATTAATGCAGAGATGATTGATAACGGCGACCCTGTTACAAATATGGTTTGTGGCTTTTTTGAATTTAAACATAAAGCCACCATCCCTTTGCTTAATGCGTTGCCTGCTGCGATTGTCTTGCAAAAAAATGAATTAGATTCACAACCGATTATCCGACGTTTAATTGAGTTAATTCTTAATGAGCTACGCCAAACACAGCCTG
>JAWUXY010000023.1:0-76381 GCA_034111105.1 Bermanella sp.
CCGGCACTGGCTTCATTTCTTCAGCTTTTGCGACTAATTCATTATCATCCCACTCGGCATGATAAGCATACATCGGCAGGCTGAGAATTAACTAATCTTCGATCACGGGCAGCAGTTCTAAATCATCTCTCTGGGCAATAACAGGTTCGTATTGCTTTGGTAAATGTTTTGCCTGCTCATCGCTAAACACGATACCGAGCTCAAAGTTTGTGGATAACTCCACATCAACCGGGTTCATACAGCGCTGACATGTCATGCGTACTTGCGCTTGACACTGGCCACGTAACAAGGGGTTACCTTGTTGGTCATGACCAAATTGGATTTCAACTTGAGATTCACCGCTGTCACCCTGTAGAAAGTTTTGCAACCGTTCTAACTTGGAGACTTGAATGGAACCGCTGAATTCAGCTTCTTGTTCCACGCTTTTAATCGGATCGACTCGTACTGGAAATAAACCTTGGTTCATAGTGCGCGCAATGGTACTCATGGGGTTAGGTGATGTCAAAACTATTTGACGTTTTTTCAAGTAAAATCAAGCACAAACGCCTATTTCAAGCTAATCGGGGAGTCTGAGACCCCAAATGCCATTGCTAGGCTTTTGCCCATGGACGCACCAAGGCGCCCAACCAAGGATTCAAACGGTGTTGGCTGCGGCGTAAAATCAACTATTTGTTCAGCACCAACCAACTCACGAGCGACATAGCTTGAGCTACCCAAACCATCTATCAACCCCAATGATAGCGCCTGCTCGCCTGTCCAAACTAGACCACTGAAAAGCTTAGCATCTTCAGATAGCCTGTCACCTCGACCTTTTCTTACTTGTTCAATAAATTGTTTATGGGTAGTGGCTAAAACGCCTTCCCAGAACGTCTTCTCTTCTTTATTTAGTGGCGTAAACGGATCAAGAAAGCCCTTGTGCTCGCCAGCTGTAAATTGGCGACGTTCAACACCAAGCTTTTCCATGGTGCCTACGAATCCAAAACCTGATCCAACGACACCAATAGAGCCCACCAAACTGGCTTTATCTGCGTAAATCTCATTAGCAGCAGCAGCGATATAATACGCACCAGAAGCACCTAGATCAGAAATCACCGCATATACTGGTATATCGGGATTTAAGCCCCGTAAACGCATAATTTCATCGTAAACATAACCAGACTGAACAGGTGAGCCACCTGGACTATTAATTCGTAAAATAACCGCCTTAACACCCTCAGCCTCAAATGCATTACGCAAACCGGTAACAATAAAATCAGCCGATGCTTCTTCACCGTCAGCGATGACACCTTTTACTTCAACCATGGCTGTAAACTCGCCATCAATGCCTAAATCTTTTGTATCAATACTGCTTGGCGCAAAAATCGCCAACACAACAAATAAATAGGCAAAAGTCATTAACTTAAAAAAGATACCCCAACGTCGAGCACGGCGCTGCTCGACATTTACACTACCGACAACCTTTTCTATGAGCTTCCACTCTTTTTCAGATTGTGGGCGATCAACTGGATCTTGATACATGTTCTATCCCTACTCTTTCTATATTTTAAACGGCAAGCTCAGATTGATGACTCAACCAATGAGCAAATTGCTTTAAATCATCCACCACTAACATGGGTGAGCTTTGTTTTAGTTTTTCAACTGAATGCGCGCCATGGGTAATTGCAATTGAATCCATACCCGCATTATGCGCCATATCTAAATCGAATTGAGTATCACCGATCATCAACATTTTTTCATTATCTACGCCTAATGACTGTGATAACTCATGCAACATTAACGGATGAGGTTTTGAACGAGTTTCATCAGCACAGCGAGTATCATCAAACGCATCCATAAGCTGAAACTGATTCAACACTCGATCCAATCCCGCACGACTTTTACCCGTAGCTACCGCTATTTTTAAGCCAAGCGATGCAATCAAATCAAGTAATTCTAACGCATGATCAAACAAAACCACATCAGAGCGCTGCTCATTTTGATAATGAACGCTGTATTGTTTTGCCACACCTTTAACAACGGTACGATCATGCTCAAGTTTTGGCCACAAACTAACAATTGCCTCTGGTAAACCCAAACCAATAATTTGCTTTACGTCATACTCACTTCGAAATGGCAGATCAAAATCTTTTGCAGCACACTGCATGGATTCAACAATACGACTCGCAGAATTCGCTAAAGTGCCGTCCCAATCAAAAATTATGGCTTGATACTTCATAGGAACCGTCAATTAATTTATCGGTGCTAGCGATTGTAAAAATGATTCATATAACGAATCAAGTGGCGCCTCAATCATCAGCTTTTCATTTGTTTGCGGATGAATAAACCGTAATGACTTCGCATGCAAGAATAATCGCTTACCGCCCGCTATTTTAGCTTGCTTTAACTCTTCATCAGTGGCGTATTTTTCGTCACCTACAATTGAATGGCCCGCAAACTGACAATGCACTCGAATTTGATGCGTCCGCCCCGTTACAGGCTCTGCATTTACCAATGTGTATCCATCAAAGCGACGCTCCAAGGAATAACGCGTCTGACAAGGCTTACCTTGTTGCGACACTCGCACAATACGCTCACCAGATTGAAGCTCATTTTTTAATAACGGCGCCGTCACTTCACCCATATGCTTTGGCCAACCGCCATACACAAGTGCCCAATAGCGCTTTTGTATTCCTGACTTTTTTTGCAGCATAGTATGCAAAGCAACCAGAGTGGATCGTTTTTTAGCAACCAAAATGACGCCTGACGTATCTCTATCTAAGCGATGCACCAATTCTAATCGACTAGAATCAGGACGAATTACACGCAACGCCTCAATCAGACCAAGACTAATCCCGCTACCACCATGCACAGCCATGCCTCTTGGCTTATTGACCGCAATTAAATAGTCATCTTCAAATAAAATGGCCGATTCAATATCATGGGCCATTTTATCGGGGACATTTTCAATTTTATTCTCTTCTTTTACTCGCACAGGCGGAATTCGGACCAAATCACCTGCCTTCAACTTATAGTCAGGCTTAGAGCGGCCTTTGTTGACTCGCACCTCACCCTTACGGATGACTCGATACACCATTGACTTAGGCACACCTTTCATACGCGACATTAAGAAGTTGTCTAGACGTTGACCCGCATAATCTAGGCTTACTTCTTCAAAAATGACCTCGCGTTTAGAACTTTCAGACATATAAAACTCGTAGTTAAGAAAAACCGGTTTGACGCACTGCCAATCTTTGCTATATTCAGCCATTCCGGTTGTACCCAGGGCTAAAGCGCCCCAAACAACATTGGGCCCGGATGATAACGTAAGTTTGGGAAAGGTAGATATAAACTTCCCGGAAGTTTGGCATTTAGCGGCCAAATTGCCGCTAAATAAGAAAAACGATACGTTCTGATTGAGCAAGGGGTCTTGCTAAATCAGCTTATGTTTCGTGTCGGTGTTTGCAAATTCATAGCAAAACTAGCTAAACACCCCTGCTTGGACGCAGTCAATCCTAGAATCGGTATAGAAGTCCATGCAAAGCACGCATAAATATTTTGATTAGCTCAACCCTTGTGATTCATATCAGAACCACACAAATATGAGCTCTAGAAGTTAATGAAAAGAATGCTAATTAACGCAACTCAATCAGAAGAGTTGCGTGTTGCGCTAGTTGATGGCCAACGCCTATATGATTTAGATATTGAACCTACAACTCGCGAACAAAAGAAAGCTAACATCTATAAGGGTAAAATTACCCGCATAGAACCTAGCCTTGAAGCCGCTTTTGTAGACTTTGGTGCCGAGCGCCATGGTTTCCTGCCGCTTAAAGAAATTTCTCGCGAATACTTTAAAACCTCCTCTTCGGGTCGTCCGAACATCAAAGATGTGATCGAAGAAGGCCAGGAAGTCATTGTTCAAGTAGACAAAGAAGAACGTGGTAACAAGGGTGCTGCCCTAACGACCATGATCAGCCTTGCTGGTCGTTATTTGGTTCTTATGCCAAACAACGCACGTGCTGGTGGTATTTCTCGTCGCATTGAAGGTGATGAGCGAAACCAAATTCGTGATGCAATGCGTGATGTAACCGTACCTAATAACATGGGCGTTATTGTACGTACCGCGGGTATTGGCCGTGCGGCTGAAGACTTACAATGGGACTTAGATTACCTATGCCTACTTTGGGATTCTATCAAAGGCGCATCAGAGACTCGTAAGGCCCCTTGCCTCCTATTACAAGAAAGCAATGTGGTTATCCGCGCGATTCGTGATTATCTACGCCAAGACATCGGTGAAGTGTTGATCGATGACAAAACCGTGTACGAAGAAGCCCTAAGCTTTGTTCAACACGTAATGCCTCAATACGAAAACAAAATTAAGCTTTACGAAGACAACACGCCTTTGTTTAGCCGCTATCAAATTGAAGCGCAAATCGAAACTGCGTTCCAACGTGAAGTGAAGTTACCATCTGGTGGTTCGATCGTGATCGATACAACAGAAGCTTTGATTTCAATCGATATCAACTCTTCTCGTGCCACAAAAGGCTCTGACATCGAAGACACCGCGGTAAGTACCAACCTTGAAGCGGCTGACGAAATTGCTCGCCAATTACGTCTTCGTGACATTGGCGGCCTTATCGTAATCGACTTTATCGATATGATGTCTAACAAAAATCAACGTGATGTTGAAAACCGCGTAAAAGACGCCCTAGAAATTGATCGCGCTCGTGTTCAAGTCGGTCGTATTTCACGCTTTGGTTTATTAGAAATGTCTCGTCAACGCTTGCGCCCTTCTCTTGGCGAAACAAGCGGCCATGTATGCCCTCGCTGTGTGGGTACTGGCTTTGTACGCGATATGCGCTCTCTAAGCTTATCTTTACTTCGTTTGATCGAAGAAGAAGCAAGCAAAGACAACACCGCTCAAGTACGCGCTCAAGTACCATTAGAAGTAGCCACTTTCTTAACGAATGAAAAGCGTGAAGAAATCATGGTTATTGAGAAGCGCCACGAAGCACAAATTTGGATTATCCCGAACCCTAACTTCCACACACCTCACTTTGAAGTGTCGCGTGTTCGTGCTGGCGATAATCAAATTGATGAAGTCAGCTTTGAAATCAACTATGAGCAAGAGCTTGCAGTCGAACAAAATACGCTAGTGAAAAAAGAAGCCGCCGCAGTACAAGCCGTTTCATCTGCACGCGCGCCTGCTCCTACCCCTAAAGAAGTCAAGGTGGTTAAAGCACCTGGTTTATTTAGTAAGCTTGCGAGCGCGGTTTCAAGTTTATTTGAAGGCGAAGAAAAGCCTGTCAAAAAAGACACTAAAACCAGCAATAACAAAACTAACAACAACCGCAACCGCAATAATACCAATACCAATGCGCGCAACGGTAACCGCCCAAACAATAATCGCAATCGTCGCAACGAGCCAAAAAAAGACGCTCGCCCTAGCGACAACAAGCGCAATGACAAACGTAATGAACGCAACGAAGGCCGCGCAGAGCAGCCTCGTCGTGAACGTAGTGATAATCGTACCAGTGACAATCGCAGCACTGAAAACCGTAACAGTGATAATCGCAACAGCGAGCGTTCAAATGAGCGCAATAATGATAGTGATGAAAACCGCAATCAAAATACCGCTCGTCGTCGCAATCGCAATCAACAGCCTAACAAGCTTGATGAAAATGTTGCACGCAAGATCGAAGACGTAAACACAAAGCCTAAAGCTCCAGAGAAAGAAGCCGTAAAAGCAGAAAGAAAACCTGCTAATACTGAATCTAAAGTATCTGAGGTAAAAGCCGTTCAACCTAAAGCATCAGAAACAAAAGCCGTTAGCGCCAAAGTATCTGAAGTGAAAGCGGTTGAGTCTAAAGTATCTGAAGTGAAAGCAGTTGAAGCACCTAAAGCAGAAGCAGCTAAAGCAGAAAAGCCAAAGCAGACTGAGCAAAAGCCAACGCAAGTTGAAGCCGTTAAAGCGCCAGTTGAGAAAGTAGCTGAGCCAAAAGCTCAAGATACAAAAGTCGATCAGGTTAAGGCCGAACCAACCAAGCCTGAAGCACAACCGACACCTGAAGCTAAAAAGCCTGTAGAAGTAGAAAAAACAACAGCACCCGTAGCTGCCAAAGAAGACGTCATCACAAGCAAGCCAGCAGAGGCAGCACCTGTTGCACCTAAGCCTGCGGATATGACACTTTCTGCCCACGACACAGCAGCAACAAGCAACAAGCCAAAACGTGCTTATAACGACCCAAGGGAAGTTAAGCGACGCGAACGTGAAGCGGCTGCGCAAGAGTCCAATTCATAATTGAACGCTTAGAAACTAAAAAAGGGACTCATTGAGTCCCTTTTTTTATGCGTACCACTTTATTTAAACAGCGAAGGTAAACCTAAGCCAACTAAAATAGCCTTGGCTCCTGCTCTAACGCAATGCCATATTCATTAAAGACCGCCTCTTTTATTGCTTGAGCAGCCGCTAATACATCCCCCCCGCTGCCGCCATTATTTATCAGCACTAAAGCTTGCTGCTTATGAACACTCACCGCGCCAAATGCCTTACCTTTAAAGCCCATCTGATCAATCAACCAACCCGCTGGGATTTTCACCCCAACTGTTTGCTTATAATGCGGCATATTAGCGAATTTATTTTTCAAACGCTCAAATTCAGCATCGTTAATCACTGGGTTTTTGAAAAACGAACCGGCATTAGGCAATTCATCAGGCTGGGGTAATTTACTTTTACGTACTCCAATTACCCAATCGGCCAATTCTAACGGTGTAGGCACACCCCGATCTTCTGCCATTTGATCCAGTGGAGCATAACTTGTATTCACAACTGGCGATTTACTTAATATAAAATCCACTGCTGTAATGAGAGTCTGGCTATCTAATGCTTGCTTGAAAATACTCTCACGATACTCAAACTGACACGCATCATTAGTCAACTCAAACGCTTGCCCTGAGCCAAGATGAACACCATGTACAACGCGAATAAATTCTTTTACCTCGACGCCATAAGCACCAATATTTTGCACAGGCGCAGCCCCTACTAGGCCCGGTATATAGGCTAAGTTTTGTAAACCATTCCAACCTTGCTGCAAAGTAAACATCACAAGCTCATGCCAGTTAAAACCGGCCTCTACTCTAAGAGCAACATGATCATGATTCTCTTCTAAAACATGGTATTGGCACCCTGTAAACTGAACAACCAAACCAGATACGGCTTCTGGTAACACAACATTACTGCCACCACCGAGTACCTTAATCGCTAGGCCTTCTTCTTTTGCAAAACTAGCGACCTCTTTAAATTCATCAACACTACTCACTTGCGCCATGAATTGCGCATAAGAGTGCACACCTAGTGTATTAAATGCTTGAAGCGATACATTTTGCTGAATATTCATGAAACAACCTTTGTTTTTAAAAACTGCTCGCAGGCGTCTTCTAGTAAATCCAATACCCATTCAAAGCCACTATTCCCACCATAGTATGGGTCAGGCACTTCGCCTGTATTCATTGTGCCGTATTCATTTAAAAATAACGCCAACTGAGCACTGGCATTCGCGGGCTTAATTGACTGTAAATCTTGGTAATTCGATTTATCCATTGCAAATATGTAATCAAAGTCATAGAAGTCATCAGGCATAACTTGTCTAGCGCTTTGCCCAACCATGCTAATACCGCGCTTAAGCGCTACTTGCTGTGATCGTGAATCGGGTGATTTACCAATATGGTAAGCCGCCGTGCCCGCGCTATCAACGTCAACCGTTATCCCTTGTTGCTTAGCCATACTTCGCAACACCGCTTCAGCCGTTGGTGAACGACAGATGTTACCTAAACAAACGAACAATACTTTTATCATCAAACACCCTCCATCTGCCTCTTTAAAGGCATAGATTTGCCGCTATATGACTCGAATAAATTATAACACCCTTATTTTACTGCTTTTTAAGAACTGGCAAACATTATGCTTTTATAAAAACAAATAAAACTGTGATAGCGCTTATGTTAACTCAACCAAAGCTTGTTAAAACCGAATCCAGCACAAATAAGTCCATCAATCTTAAAAGCCAAACCAAAGGCAGCGCACGATTTTTGCTGGGGCTAAATAATCGCGTGAGCCATATGGACAAACGCCTTAATCGATTAGAGGCGACCGCTGACCATATTTTACGCCACCATATCGGCTACAAAGAACTGGGCCTCACCTTTGTATTGGCGCTGTTAATGTTTACCAGCATCACACTGGGTCTAAAGGAATTTGGACTCAATTCAGCTGGCCAAAAAGATCTTGCCAATCAGCAAGCACTGCTCATTCCTTTACTTAAACAAAATGCGGAACTGCAAACAGCACTCAAACAAACAAATAACCAAAGCACCCGCCTAACTGAAGTAAGCCATTCATTTAAATGGCCATTAGAAAAACAACCAAATGTGAGCAGTGTTGAATACGCTCACCACAAACATGGCATAGAGCTTTCTTCAAAATTAGGCGATCCGATTGTGGCCATCGACAGCGGCGAGGTCATTTATAGCGGCAACGCCATTAATAGCTATGGCAATTTAATATTGATTCAGCATCGCAATCATGTAATCAGTGTCTACGGTAATAATTATTCTAATTATGTGTATGAAGGCGACCACGTTGAAAAAGGTCAACTCATTGCAGCGGTAGGCGAAGGTGATGGCAAACGACCTAGACTTTACTTTGAAATTCGCTTCAAAGGTAAAGCCCAAGATCCTTTTTTATACTTTTAATCGGTTATTTTGCGAGTTTTTCGTCTGTGGTTAACGCTCGACCACTTTCTGGCAACATAACAGGAATACCATCGTCAATTTTGAATGCTATACCATCAAATTTGCAGATTAGTTCTGATTTTTCTTTATCTAAAATAAGGTTTCCCTTACACAAAGGACAAACCAAAAGTGATAATAATTTTTTATCCATGATCTCGCTTCCACTGTTCGAGTTTCAATTTTAAATGCTGAAAAAATGCATCGGGTAAACAGGCTGATATCTTTAAAAACCACATATCATCACCGGCAAACGGTTTTATTTTCACAGCATCTTTTTCTGTCATAAGCACTTGCTGCGTTAAATCTGAAAAATCCTGCGCTTTGTAGTCATAATGATCAGCAAACCATTTATGAGCACAGTGTAGATTTAGCTCATTTAACGTTTGTTTAAACTTATCTGGATTACCAATACCCGCTATTGCCAGAGCATTCGACTTAAGTTTAAAGCGGCTTAATTCGTACTCTTGCTCTGTTTTAAGGTTACACCATGACTCCGGCTCGATCTGAAAAGTGCTGCGCGAGACCACAGAGTCACTGCGTAAGACATAATCAACGCTTTCTAGGCGGCTCTTGTGCTCACGTAACGGACCGACTGGCATTAACTGAGCATTACCCAAGCCCCGTGAACCATCAATGACACAGACTTCATAATCACGGTGCAACGCATAATGCTGCAAACCATCATCACTAATAATAACATCCACACCCGAATTCAATATAAATGAAACCGCCCGAGTGCGCACAGGGTCTACCACCACTGGCACACCCAGCGACTGGCAGAGCATGTAAGGTTCATCACCCACTTCGTGTGAGCTATCTTTCGATTCTATTAAGTGCGGAAAATTAGCCAATGTGCCGCCATAACCACGACTAATCACACCTGGGCGATAACCCTGCGTTTGTAAAAACCGAACAATAGACTGCACAACTGGAGTCTTGCCTGTGCCGCCAATGGTAATATTGCCGACCACAATAACAGGTACCGCATAAGATTGGGTTTGTGCAGCTATATACGCTTGGCGCTTACGCTTGGTGACCACAGCCACCAACATGGCAAGTGGCAGTAATAACCATGTCCATTGAAAGCGGCCATACCACGATGCATTAAATAAACGCTCTAACACCACTTACCCACTGAACTGCATATCATGTAAGTTTTTATAAAATCCTTGTTTTTCTATTAAGGTTTTATGGTTACCACGCTCAACAATTTCACCTTTACTCACCACCAAAATAGTATCGGCTTTTTCAATTGTGCTTAAGCGGTGTGCCACAACAAAGCTTGTTCGATTTTTCATTAAGTTATCTAATGCTTTTTGAATATATCGTTCAGATTCCGTATCCAGCGCACTGGTGGCTTCATCTAAGATCAAAATAGGGGCATCTTTCAAAATAGCACGAGCGATGGCCAAACGCTGACGCTGCCCACCCGACAACATTACACCGTCATCGCCAATCATGGTTTCCATGCCTTCAGGCATTTGCTCAATAAACTCTAAGGCATGTGCCGCCTTTGCCGCCGCATAGACTTCTTCTTCTGTTTTTTCGGCCAAGCTACCGTATGCAATATTGTTGAAAACCGTATCGTTAAATAACGTCACGCCCTGACTCACCAAAGCAATTTGGCGACGCAAGTCATCTAATGGGTATTCTTTAATACTGCGGCCATCTAATAAAATATCACCCTCGTTAAATTCATAAAAACGAGTGAGCAAATTAATTAATGTCGACTTACCACTGCCGGATTTGCCCACTAGCGCAACGCTTTCACCTGGCTTAACATCAAGCTGTATGTTTTTAAGCACAATTTCGTCAGAGTCAGGGTAATGAAAATTCAAATTATTAATATTGATCGCGCCTTTGGCTTTTTTAATGGCCAAGTCGCCCGAATCGTCTTCAGCATCCTGACCCAATACCGAAAAAATACTTTTGGCGGCCACAACACCTTGTTGTAAAAGCGCATTAATACCCGCCAGCGTGCGCATGGGTTTAGCCAGTGTGCTTGCTGCCGTCATGAATGCCATTAGTTGACCGAAATCCATACCATCAATCACACGCGGATCCAGTGCCACCCAAATTAACGCACCAATGGCAATAGCAACAATCATTTGCATCATCGGCACACTGATGGCTTTCACACGAGCAAACTTTAACGTTTGTATGCGATTTGTTTCGCTCACTTTGGCAAAACGCCCCTGCTCATATTCATGACCTGAGAAGATTTTTACTTCTTGATAAGCATTAACCGCCTCACCCGCCACCTGAGTCACTTGCCCCATGCTGCCTTGCACATTTGTGCTGTATTTTTTGAAATACTTATTGGCTTTTTTAACAATAAAGGCAAGAAATGGTGCGGCTGCAAAAAATATAAGTGTGAGTTTCCAGTTCATATAGAACATGTAGCTCAACAAGAAAACAACCGTTAAGCCTTCGCGCACTAGGCTGGTCACTGCATTGGTGATCGAGCCGTAGACTTGCTCAACATCAAACGTGATTTTAGAAATAATATGACCTTTTGCGTGCTTATCAAAAAACTCATTCGGTAAAATAAGATAATGATTAAACAGCGCGGTTCTTAGCTTGTGTACAACCGTACGCCCAACTTTGGCCAAGAAAAAATCACCTAAGAAACTGCCCAACCCGCGCAGCGCAAAAATACCCAGTATCATTCCCACCAATAACGTGCGTGATTCGATTGTCGGGTTTTGATAGGTTTTTTCAATTAAATCCATTAGGTGAGCAAGCATTGGCGCAGTAGATGCGTAAATGCTGAAACCCAGAATCGCGGTAAAATAAAGAATTTTTTGCTGAAAAACATAACCGAGCAGGCGCTTGTAAAGCGCCCAGTCTGTAAGATTTGACGTATCTTTCATGATTATTTAGCTTGCTTACTGGTAATACTCAACCGAGAAAAACCCAGCTGGCCGGCGGCATCCATTGCTCGCACGACGAATTCATGAGGCGTAGATGCATCAGCCGTAATAATAAAGGGCAAACTTCTGTCTCCTGCTGATACTTTTTCAATGGCTTGCTTAAGTGTCACCAGTTTTTGACTGATCAACGCTTTGCCATTAATACTATAGGTACCGTGCTGATCAATGACAACTTCAACCATTTTATCGGGTGCATCGGCCACTTGCCCATCGGCCTCTGGCAAGTTAACCGCTAAGTGATTTTCTTTGGTGAACGTAGTGCTCACCATAAAGAAAATAAGCAGCAGAAATACAATATCAATTAAAGGCGTTAGGTTTAAATTGAGTTCTTCTTTGTTTTGACGCTTAAAGTTCACAAATCTAACCCTCTGGCGTCTCGCTAACTTCACGGTCGCCATGAAGTACATCAACTAATTTAATGGCTTCTTGCTCCATGAACACAACAATCTCATCAATACGACGCTGAAGAATGCGATAGCAGATTAATGCAGGAATCGCGATCATCATGCCCGATGCGGTAGTAACCAACGCTTCAGAAATACCGCCGGCTAATACGCCTGCGTTACCTGTCCCTTGAGCCATGATTTCATTAAACACGGAAATCATCCCCAATACCGTACCCAGTAAACCCATTAATGGCGCAACGGCGGCAATCGTACCGAGTGCATTTAAGAAGCGCTCCATTTCATGGACCGCCTTTGATGCCGCTTGTTCGATGGCTTCTTTGGTAATGTCACGACCATGGCGAGAGTTGCTTAACCCTGCCGCTAAAATAGCGCCTAAGTGAGTCTCTTGTTTTAGCTGCTTTAATTTTGCACTGTCTAACTCGTTATTTTTGATCCACATCCACACTTGAGCAAGCAAATGTTTGGGTGCAATGTTTTCAGAACGCAAAGTCCAAAAACGTTCAATACAAATTGCAACGGCCAAAACAGAGGCCAAAATGAGGGGGATCATCATCCAACCGCCAGCAAATACCAGTTCTTTCACCTCATGTACTCCTACTTATCATTATTCTGTAATACTAAAATTAGGGCGGTATGTTGAAACAACTAGCGCCTCTTGTCTAGGTGGAAACGCAACTTGTATCGAACCTTTCATAGCAGTTGTATAAACCATCATGTTTCTAGCCTCATATTTGTTTACTATTTGCACATGTGGGTGACCATAACGGTTTAGAAAGCCTGCAGAAATCAGCACCAACTCAGGCATTACTTCATTTAAGAACGGATCAGTGCTGGATGAGCGACTGCCATGATGCGGCGCGATTAGAACATTAGCCTGTAGTTTGTTGTTTTCTTGTACGACTAACTGCCTTTCTGCTTCTTTTTCGATGTCACCCGTAAACAATACACTTTTTCCTGAAGCGGCCGTCACTTTTAACAAGCAAGAGCCATTATTACCTCGAACAAAGCCTTCTGCTTGAAAACGCCAAAACAGCACGCCATCATATTCCCATTGCCGACTTTCACAATGTTTTTGCTCCACCAATACGCCAGCCATTGAATTCATCAACTGTGCATTACCAGCATGATCATTATCGGCATGGGTCACATGCAACATATCCAAGTACCTTACTCTTTGTTGTCTCAGGTAAGGCAAAATCACAAAATCGGCCACACCCAAACCACTTAAAAATTGAGCACCGGTATCAACCAACACATATTTATTGGCTGTTTTAATCAAAGCGGCACTGCCCTGACCCACGTCAAACACAATGAGTTCAAAACCGCCTTCATCTGGTTTGTTTATCGGTAATATCAAAACAACGAACCCAATAGCCAACGCCAAAGGCCGCGTTTTGAAAACAGCAGGCAGCAAACCCAATATTAATGAAATCATGAAAAGGTAACGATAATGCTCATGGATCGGTAACCACCATGTGATCACACTTTCGACCTTATGCAGGACAAGCAGTAAAGAGGATAAACCCGACTCGAGTAATACCAATCCTTGATCATCAACTACAAACATCCAAGTCACGGCCAGCAATACTGCAGGCATCACTAATATTGTAAAAAGTGGAATCAGTAATAAGTTAACCAATAACGAAAACGGCACCAACGCTTGATTAAAACCGAGCAACACCAACCCACCCATACTAAACGCTAGCCACTGGGCTTTAAGCAGCCCTGACCACCAAGACGTATGTGTTAAACCAGAAAAGCCCACTATCAATGCCAAAACAATACTGAAGGACAACCAGCTGCCCATATCCATAAAAGCCAAGGGCTTCATCAACATGACCACCAGAAGCGCAAAGACATAATAATGAATCACATGCGTAAAACGGGTTTGATACAACATGAATACACCACACAAGAGCATAAGCACTGCTCTTATGGCGGGCACCTGAAAGCCCGTCATATAACCGTAAAGCATCGCCGCACATAAGCCCGCCATTACCGAAATCGATCGAGCATACGGCCAGTTGATCAATAAAAGGGGCCGCTGTAGCCAATATAGAATTAAACCCACTAAGCCTGCCACAATCCCAACATGAAGGCCTGACACCACAAACAAGTGACTAATCCCTGACGAGCTAATTAACCGCTTATCTTCGCCCTTTAACGCACTTTTATCACCCAGTACCAATGCCCGTAATATGGGGAAACGAGACGATGGCAACTGAGCCGACAACTGATTTAAAACATCACGGTTATTTTTAGTTAAACGCACATTCGAGTGTGATTTCACATCGACACTAGCTTGTGCGCGATAGCCTTTGGCCATCATCCAATGTCGATAATTGAAGCCACCTGGATTCTGAAATGAATAAATAGGTTTAATTCGAAGCGTAAACTGCCAGCGCTCTCCCGCCGACAACATAAATGGGCAGCGATAACAGCTCACTTTTAGTGCTTGAGTGTGCCCATCTTGGGTGAAGTCAAAATGTGTTTTATAGGATTGATGCGATACCGCTGACACATATCCAGTGGCAACTTGGGTGGACTTTCCCGCACTTAGCTCAAGCGCATCACCTTCAACATGTACCCAATGCCAACTCACCCAAATAATTCCCGCCATAAAAAACAAGGCGGATAAAATTCGACTAGGCTGAATCCATACGATTACGACTAAACACAAAGGCGCAAGCAATAAGGCTAAGCTCGGCCAAATAGAGGCCAACAATCCACCTATAATGAAGCCAAAAAAGGGCTGTTTCATAACTAGCATGTCATATGCATTCCGTGCATAATTGCGCCCTTCTCAAGGGACACATGTTCCATATTATTAATATCCTCCTTGGATTGTGTCCGAGAATACTATGCCAAAACAGACACTTAAGCGTTTATTTCCTAACCCTAAGACGGTTCAAGAGCATCCTTCTTTGCAGTTTTTAGGGCCATTGCTTCATCGTCCTAATTTATGGCATTTGAATCGCCGCTCGGTTTCACGTGCGTTTCTTGTCGGTGTGTTTTTTGCATTCATGCCAATGCCATTTCAAATGGTCGCCGCCGCTATGCTTGGGATTGTGGTTCACTCTAACCTGCCAATATCCATCGGTTTGGTTTGGATCAGTAACCCCCTCACCATTCCGCCTATTTTCTATTTCACTTACAAAGTCGGCACGGTTTTATTAGATACACCCATCCGAGAATTTGAAATTGAATTATCACTAAACTGGGTACTGACAGAATTAGGGGCTATTTGGCAGCCGTTATTATTGGGCTCTTTGTTATGCGCCATCATCTTCTCTGCCATTGGTTTTATCGGCATTCGTTTATTTTGGCGCTTTCATGTCATTAGCAATTGGAAAAAACGCAAAGCAAAGCGTTTAGCCAAAAAACAAAACGCTAGCTAAGCTAGCGCCTCTAAGGGTTGTAATTTACCATCTAATAATTGGTAACTGGTTTGTGCCAAACGTGAAAATGCTAAGTCATGAGTCACCACTACAAATGCCGTTTTCATTTCTTGGTTAAGCTCTGTAATCAATTTTTGTATCTCATGGGCCGTATTGGCATCCAGATTACCCGTAGGTTCATCCAGCAATACAAGTGCAGGCTTTGTAATCAACGCCCTTGCAATCGCAACACGCTGACGCTCACCACCGGACAATTCAGCGGGTTTGTGATTAACACGAGTCCCCAGCCCCACTTTTTCTAATATATCCTGTGCTTTAACAAGCGCCTGTTTCTTATTAACGCCCTGAATCCATAATGGCATCGCCACATTTTCGCAGGCACTGAATTCAGCCAGTAAATGGTGAAACTGATACACAAAACCAAGATGAGCATTACGTAATTTGCCAAGCTGCGCTTCAGATAGCCTACTAATATCTTCTTCGCCCCACATAACACGGCCACTACTGGGTAAATCTAAACCCGCGAGCATATTAAGCAATGTGGTTTTACCTGAGCCTGACGCCCCAACCACCGACACCCAGTCCCCTTCGAACAATTTAAACTCTAACTCGTCTAAAATGCGGATTGGCTCAGGGCCAACTTGATATTCTTTAACCAAACTTTCACAGCGTAAAACCGTTGTATTAGATGTCATAACGTAATGCCTCTGCCGGTTTTACTTTTGATGCACGATAAGCTGGATACAAGGTCGCTAAAAAACTCATCATTAAGCCACTGCCCGTTACAATCATCACATCCATCCATTTCAATTGAGACGGTAAATAACTAATAAAATACACATTCGCATTTAAAAATTGCACATCCAGCAAGCGCTCTATGCCCGCGATAATATCGGTAACAGTGAGGGCTAAAATAATGCCTAAACCTGTGCCTAATAAAATACCGACAACACCAATCACTGACCCCTGCACCATAAATATTTTCATGATACTGCCAGGTGACATACCCAATGTACGCAAAATAGCGATATCGCCTTGTTTATCGGTTACCACCATCACAAGCGTGGACACAATATTAAACGCAGCAACGGCAACGATAATCAGCAATAATAAACCAATCATGGTTTTTTCCATTTGAATGGCTTGGAATAAATTACCGTGGGTGCGGGTCCAATCACTGCTTGTGATGGACGCATCAAGATCAAAGGTTAAATTCCAAGCAATACGAGGCGCTTGAAATAAATCCTCTGTTTTCAATCGCAAACCTTGGGCGGGGTATTTCATACGCGCCATTTTTGCCGCATCCACCATGTGAATATACGCAAAATTAGCATCTAGCTCCGCCCCAACTGAAAACACACCGCTTACCGTAAAACGTTTCAAACGGGGCATCACGCCTGCTGGCGTCAAGCTGGCTTCAGGCATAATTAACGTCACTTTTTCGCCTAACGTAACACCTAATTTTCTGGCTAATAAATCACCAAGAATAATCTGATATTTACCCGCCACTAAAGAATCAAATTCACCCAACTTCATAAAGTCAGGGAGAATCGATACTTTTTTCTCCCATTCAGGTTCAATGCCATTCACCATAACACCTTGAACACGCCCTTTATGGCTCATCATGCCTTGAATATTAACGAACGGTGCAACGCCTACGATACCGGGCTTGTTTTTTACTTCGTTCGCTAAAACTTGCCAATCTTGTAAACCATCCTTTGCATATAGTGCCGCATGAGGCACCATACCTAAAATACGCTCACGTAACTCGCGATCAAATCCATTCATAACCGATAGAACAAGAATTAAAACAGCTACGCCTAACGTGAGTCCCGCCATAGAGATTGCGGATATAAAAGAAATAAAATGATTACGCCGCTTAGCGCCGGTGTATCGTAAACCGATCAAAATAGGTAATGTTTTAAGCATTCGCTGTTACAACCGCAAAATAAAACGTAAGACTAAAGAATTCACCGCATAATTGAAATGGTCTTATGGCGCTTTTGGCGCTAAAATCAAAGGATAAATGGACATAATGGTTAGTATTATGAAATCGTTAACACAAATTGCTTACAGCTGCGTCAGCTTAATACTCGTATTAGGTTGTTCATTAGCCTATGCACAGAACATGGACGATAGCCTTACCCAAACAAGTTCGAAGGTAACGGAAGTCGTTATTCCATTGTCTGGGCAAGACATCAAAAAGAACTCAGCGGGCCCCAAACGTGGCATGGGCATGAAACAAGTTGAAACTAAATACGGCAAAGCGATTAAGGTTCACCCAGCAAAAGGCAAGCCCCCTATTACTCGCTGGGATTACCCTGAGTTCAGCGTATATTTTGAATCTAACTCTGTCATTCACACCGTCAGCCGCTCTGACTGATTATAAAGATCTACACTCATGAATCGATATCTCCCTGCTGAATGGCATCCTCAACATGCGGTTCAGCTTACATGGCCTCATTCTGAAACGGATTGGAATTGGGTCTTAAATGACATCCAAGCCCTCTACATTGAACTCATCAATACGATTACTGAATTTGAGAGCGTCATTTTAAGCATCCCAAATGCAGATATCATTGATACTATTAATTCACAATTAGCTACCAACACGTTTACATGTGAATTTTACATCGCCAATAACAATGACACCTGGGCACGTGATCATGGCCCTGTAAGTGTTTATGAGAACAATAAATTAGCCATTCAGGATTTTCAATTTAATGGCTGGGGCAAAAAATTTGATGCTCGCCTCGACAATGAAATAACCTCATCCCTATTTCAGCAGCAGGCTTATCATGCCCATACATACGAGAAACATAATTTCATATTAGAAGGCGGCAGTATAGAAAGTGACGGGAACGGCTGCTTACTAACCACACGCCAATGCTTAATGAACACCAACCGCAATGCATCATTAAACCAAGATCAAATTGAAGCGTATTTAAAAGACACATTAGGTTGCGAAAAGTTTTTATGGTTAAAACATGGTGACCTTATCGGCGACGATACCGATGCACATATCGATACGCTCGCCCGCTTTGCACCCAATAACCAAATCATTTTTCAAGGTTGCCAGAACACTGATGACGATCACTATAATGATCTAAACGCCATGAAAGAAGAGCTCACACAACTAACCAATATAAATGGCGCGCCATTTTCGTTAGTTGAACTACCTTGGCCTGATGCCATTTTTGAAGGCGACACCAATCAGCGATTGCCCGCAACCTATGCCAATTTTTTATTCATCAATGGTGCGGTACTGCTGCCTATTTATAATGTTAAACAAGATACGCAGGCCATAAAAGTCATGAAAGCTGCACTGCCTAACCACAAAATTATTCCAATTAATTGCTCTGTGGTCGTGCGTCAGTATGGCAGTTTACACTGCCTCACCATGCAAATTCCGACAGCTGAACGACAGGAAAAGATTTAATGCCCCGTAACATTCGTGTTTTTGGTATTCAACAGGCATGTTCGCCTGAGAAGTCGGTTTCACTTAAAACCACCCAATCGTTTATCGAGAAAGCAGCAAAAAACAACGCAGATTTAATTGTATTGCAAGAACTGCATGCCACTGATTACTTTTGCCAAACCCAAGAGCCCTCTAAATTCGATTTAGCTGAACCCCTTGACGGCCCCACAGCCCAATTTTTAAGCAATCAAGCCAAGCAAGCGAATGCGGTCATTGTTGGCTCTATTTTCGAGCGCCGCGCTGCGGGCATCTATCATAATACGGCACTTGTATTTGACCGTGACGGCAGTCTTGCCGGGTTTTATCGTAAAATGCACATCCCTGATGACCCTGGTTTTTATGAGAAATATTATTTCACCCCTGGTGACACAAATGGTTTCGAGCCGATTCAAACCAGTATCGGTAAACTGGGGGTGATGGTGTGCTGGGATCAATGGTATCCAGAAGGTGCACGTATTATGGCACTTAAAGGTGCTGAAATTTTGATCTATCCTACTGCTATTGGTTGGGACAGCGAAGACACAAGTGATGAACAAACACGTCAAAAAGACGCTTGGATTGGCGTACAACGCGGCCATAGCATTGCCAACAACCTTCCGGTTGTTGCCATTAATCGCATCGGCCACGAAGCTGACCCAAGCCAGCAAAGCACAGGCATTCAATTCTGGGGACACTCTTTTATAACGGGTCAACAAGGTGAGTTTTTAGCCCTTGCTGATCATCAAGAACCTTGCCTAATAGACGCAACGATCAACCTAGATAAAACCGAGCAAACACGACGTATTTGGCCTTATTTTAGAGATCGTCGCATTGATGCCTACAACGGTTTGCAAAGCCGATACTTAGACTAATTTACCCTAGTAAATCATTGCTATTACGCTAAGGTATAGGTAGAGATTAAGGAGTCAATATGAGACAAGCCCCCCTATACCTAATAGGCTGTTTTGCATTATTAGCGAGCATAAGCGCATCAGCCGAAGTCAAAGAACTGAGTAATACGGAGATGACTGAGGCGTATATCTTAGATGGTTCGATTATCATCAAACAAAAGAATGCCAAAACTAAGCCTGAGACTACGAATAAAGCCCGTATTAAGCTGAGCGCTGGCAAGCCTGCAGTAACAGAAGCGGACTCCGTTCGAGAGCTTGACCAACAAGCAACGCAGCAAACCATATACGATCAAAGCCTGATGCAGCGCCAAGCAGAGCAGCAGCTGCAGCAACTTGAGCAAGCTAATAATAACCAGTTATTTGTGCCGTCACCTCTGAGTCCTGCGGCTCAAGCGCAGCAAACCTACGCCCAAAACTTAGTACGAGATGGCCTTGGCCTCCCATCTGGCACTCAGGTAACACCAGAGTTAATGGGCCAATATTTAAGCTCTTTTGCAGGTCAAACCTCCGGTGATCCACTTCGAGGTCAGCAAACCATCACTAATTCGGGCTTCCAATTTATCATTCCAAACCTAGGTGGTGATATACAAAGCGGCATCTATTCATCAGGGGACGGGTCAATTAATGTCGAAAGTAACAACTCTCAGATTATCTTTAATTTACTCTTCCCTAGGAATCCTTAAGCTCATTATAAAGGCTTACATAAAGTCATATTATTGCAACAAAAAGCCCAGCGAATGCTGGGCTTTTTTATGTACAGTACCACTTGCCTTAAAAGCGACTAATCAGCCCAACAAGTCAAAGCTTGGCGCTTGCTCATCACCGTCTTCATGATCAAGCCAAAGATTAGGTTTACTAAAGGTTTGCTCCATTAATCGAGCAAGCGAGTCTGATATGGATTTTTTACTATTGGGTAACATTAACGTAGTAATTTGAGATTCATCTTTGCCTAAACACATTGCAAACGATAATTCGTCCAATGCGTTTTCGTGCATAATCTCAATTGCGTTTTTACGGCGGATTTCGTCTAAGCCCATAAAGACCTCTCATTTTTGTACCATTATAGTCTTGATGAGATTCAGGATAAACCTTGGGTTTGATTTGTTAAAATTGAATATATGATGGATTTCAAGATTCACAGTAAGATAGCTGTATTCTTATAAAATGTCTGTTATAAAGTAGTCCTTATTGGCTTTAAACATCAGCCAGCTTCACTATAAATCTAATGAAAAAGTGCCAATAGTTATGTCGCAATTTAATACCGATCAGCTATTTCAAATAGCAGAAAAACTAAGCCAAGACTTTTCTCTGTTTCCTAACGCCAAAGGAAACCAAGCCGCGGCTGTGGTAAAAGGGCTATTGAGCCAAGAACAAGTCAGCGCAAAAAGCGACGAGCTAAAACAATTAGACATTGATAGTTATATTAAAGAAGTTGTCTCACCGAGCGAATCAAGTCAGCGCTTAAATGCAAAACAGCTCGTGCATAAATTAACAACGCGTTTCATCACAGAACAGGATTTTGGTCCACTATACGTGGCTGAAGTAGAGCTATCATTTGACAACCAATTACGACGTGTCGGTTTCATTTGCCAAAACCGCGCAGAACGCAACGGTGCCTGGTTACCAGAACACCACCGCCAAGCTGTAAAATCATTACG
The DNA here is from genome assembly GCA_034111105.1 of Bermanella sp. Classification (GTDB taxonomy): domain Bacteria; phylum Pseudomonadota; class Gammaproteobacteria; order Pseudomonadales; family Oceanobacteraceae; genus Bermanella. The sequence continues at coordinate 21,531 of JAWUXY010000023.1, forward strand.
CCAATTTGCTAAACACATTATTCCTGTTGTCACTTTAATTGACACACCGGGAGCCGATGCCAGTGAACAGGCAAACTTAGACAACCAAGCTCATAGTATTTCTCGATTAATCACAGAAATGTCAAATATCGACATACCAACGGTCGGCATTATTTTAGGGGCCGGCTATTCTGGTGGTGCTATTCCACTTGCATCTACTAATATTTTATTGTCAGTACGTGATGGTATTTTCAATACCATTCAGCCACAAGGGCTTGCAAGTATTGCACGTAAATATAATTTGTCTTGGCAAGAGTGTGCAAAATATGTCGGCGTGTCTGCGTATGAGCTTCAGTTACGCAACGTGATTGATGGCATCGTTGATTACGCACCAAGCGATCGTATCGATCAACTACAAAACTTAATGAATGCAATTACCAGCAGCATTGTAAGCATTGAAAATGGTGCGGAGAGTTTTGCTCGTGAGAATCCATATTTAATGGATCATTACATGCGAAGTGTTGAACGTTATTTAAATCCATCCGATAAACTAGTCGCATTGGAAAAAGGTTCAAGCTTAAACCTAGCGTCATCCCCTTCTGAGCATCACAATTTATTTCGCATGACGTATCGTTACATGCGTTACCTGACATTACGCAATCGTATTTCTTCTACCACTACTGGCCACTATAGTCGCCTTGCAAAAGTTGAAGTACCTAAAGGTAAATTAAACGAACGCACCGAAGAAGAAAAACGCAAGAAATTCCAAAAATGGCTTCAAACACCAGATAAAATTCGCTATGACGAAGAGCTTAATAAACTTTGGAAAAATTATTTACAAAAACTAGAAGGCCGCAGTGATTCTCGCGGTTCTATTTCAAAATTATTTTTTGGCGAACCAGAAGACAATTACATAAAAGCAAAACAAGATTTTAGTTTTGCTCTTGGCTTATATTTATTTAATCGCTGGAAGTCAGATGCTGACATCAATTTTATTGAATTAATCAGTTATCTAGAGAATTACCAGCAAAGCCGCTTCTTGTTAACCCAAGACGATCTACTTGATAGCCAAGCTATTATTAGCTTTATCAAAACAAATGATCATGCACTGGCTCAGTTCATTCAAAAATCGTTAAACTATGATACTCAAGCATTGCTAGCTAAACATTCAAAAGGCAAAGCATCTGCTGAACTCATCACCGGCTTAACAGAAGCCCTTAATGGCATCATCACGTCCGATAAACTGCCAAAAGACGTCACCGAGAGCATTAAACTTAGCCAAGCCACAGAGCAACTATTAAACAGTGTGGCCAGTGGTTCATTAGAAGCCAATCGCCGCGCATTAGAAGATGCTCTCGCGCCTTATATCAAGATAAAAGCAGATACCGCCGACCACCTAAATAAAGATGCCAGTGTATTAGATGCCATATTAATGGACGATCTACGTGTCGAGTTCATTAGCATCAGCCAAAATTTAATTATGTTTGGTACGCTGTATGATTACGTCATTCACAACCTTGGCACCATTGCAAAAGAAGCAAAGGAAACTCACAGCCTATCTTACATGGCCGTTAGCGACCTTCTTAACAAAGGTCTTGAATACACCAACAATTTAAGCATCGCAGAAAATCATAAAGATGAATTTGCTAACTGGTTTAAATTCTTTGTTGAATCGAATCAACGTGGTGCATTCTTAATTCAAGTGGAAGAATGGAAGAAACATAGCTTCCCTCGTCTAAGTGACACGCTTTTTGTTATCGTTACATTCTTCTTTGATAAGCTATTAGCCGAATTCTATGAATCCAATAATGGTTCCAACTATAATGGTCGCATTAATCCTTATAGCATTGGTCGTAAAAAAGATTTTTGGAACCGCTTAACCATTGCTTATTTTGACTTATTAATTCAAGACGTTTTAGATAATGTCAAAAAAGAAAAAACCACTAAAAGCCAAGCATTCATTGATCGCTTCTTCCATGACTTTGAAGAAATAAATGATCACTTAATGACAGCTGACCCCGTTCAATTTCCTGGATTCAGAAGTGCAATCGAAAAAGCACTTAGTAATGACATCACACCATGCGGCGTCAAAACTGGCTTTGGCACAATTCAAATTGGTGAGGAAAGCCGACGCGTAGGCACGCTTATTTCAAACCTTGATTTCCAAGCTGGCGCATTTGATATGGCCAGTGCTGAGAAATTCTGTAAATTATTAGTTGAGTGCGCGCGTCATAACTACCCTGTCATTTGCTTTGTAAGCTCTGGCGGTATGCAAACAAAAGAAGGTGCATCTGCCCTATTCTCCATGTCCATTGTAAACGACCGTATCACCCGTTTTGTTCGTGATAACGACTTGCCTATCGTGGTATTTGGTTATGGTGACTGTACCGGTGGCGCTCAAGCCAGTTTTGTTACCCACCCTATGGTACAAACTTTCTATTTTTCCGGCACTAACATGCCATTTGCGGGGCAAATAGTAGTGCCATCTTATTTGCCTTCAACGTCTACTTTGTCGAACTATTTATCACTTAATCGTCAATCAATGGCTGACTTAGTGAAACATCCATTTGTAGACGATCTAGACAGTCAATTGCGAGCTATAGACCCTGCCATTCCCGTTGCACGTAAAACAGTTGATGAAGTACTGGCACGCATACTGAAAGGTTATGTGACACCAGGCAAAGCAAAAGCCAAAGAAGTGACCAACCTTAATAAAGAAAAATTATTCCGCCCTGTGAAAAAAGTGCTCATCCATGCACGTGGTTGTACCGCAGAAAAGCTGGTTCGCAAAGCGCAAGAAAACAATATCGATGTCGTACTCGTACAATCCGACCCAGACATGAACAGTACCGCAGCTGATAACTTAAACAGCAAAGGTCGCCTAGTATGCATTGGCGGCAATACACCGGATGAAAGTTACTTAAATGCACAAAGTGTGATTCGAATTGCCGACCTTGAAAAAGTAGACTCACTGCACCCAGGTATTGGTTTCTTATCAGAGAGCTCACAATTTGCAGCGTTCTGTGGCAACCATAATATTAACTTTATTGGCCCAAGTGTTTCATCAATGGAAACCATGGGAAATAAATCCAACGCTATTAATACCGCGATTAGCTCTGGCGTCCCCGTTGTACCTGGCTCCCATGGTATTGTTACAACTTCTGCCATGGCGGCAAAAGTGGGTGATGAGATTGGCTACCCTGTTCTATTAAAAGCCGTTCACGGTGGTGGTGGTAAAGGCATACAAGTGGTACATGAACCTTCAACGATTCATGAACTATTCCATCAAATTTCAACTGAAGCACGCAGTGCGTTTGGTAGTGGTGATGTTTACCTTGAAAAATTTGTTACCTCTCTTCGTCATATCGAAGTACAAATACTGCGCGATAGTAAAGGCAACACCAAGGTACTAGGACTACGTGATTGCTCGGTTCAACGCAACAACCAAAAAATCATCGAAGAATCTGGTTCAACTATGCTGCCAAAAAACCTAGAAGATAAGGTTTATGATTACGCAGAAAAACTCGCCAATGCGGTTGATTATTTTGGGGCAGGTACTGTTGAATTTATTTACAACCTAGATGAAAATGATGTGTACTTCATGGAAATGAATACACGCCTCCAAGTAGAGCACCCAGTTACCGAACTAGTAACCGACACCGATATCATGGGTCTACAGTTTAAAATTGCCAGTGGCGAAAGCATTGCAGATATAAAATACAAACCGAAAGGTTACGCAATGGAGCTGCGCATCAATGCTGAAAAAGCCACGCTTCAAGGTGATGAAGTTCAGTTTATTCCTAACGCAGGTAAGATTACTCGCTTTGAATTACCTGACGATAAAAATATTCATTTACTCAAATCAATTGATAGCGGAAAAGAAGTCACTCCCTTCTACGACAGCATGGTGGTGCAAGTTATTTGTTACGGTAAAGATCGCAACGATACCATTAACAAGTTAAAAAAATATTTGGATAAAGCCGTTATTCAAGGTGTTAGTACCAACATCCCGCTTCTAAAACGCATCTTAAACGATGATGTATTTGTGAACGGCGATTATGATACCAATTACTTGCCTAACTTCTTAAATCGTATCGACAAACAAGCTCTGATCAAAGATATTGCGACCAGTGCAGGTGATGACAAGCAAAGCGTTACATTGGATCACTTACGGATTGAAGGCTCTAACGAATTAAAAGTACTCGCACCGGCTAGTTCGATTTTCTACAGCGCCCCATCTCCAACCGAGCCTCCTTACATTAGGGAAGGCGACACAATATCTGTCGCTAAAACCTTATGTTTAATGGAAGCCATGAAAATGTTTAGCCCGTTGAATTTGAAATCGTTCAATACTCAAGGCAACACGCTTTACGACCCAGATGCTCAATACAAAATTGTGCGCATACACAATGCTGAAGGCCAGCAAGTAAACCAAGGGGATTTACTCTTTGTGATTAGCCCTGTTCAGCATTAATAATCAATACTGCACTGGATAACTCAGCACTAAACTTGAAACATAAAAAAACCCAGAAATTCTGGGTTTTTTTATGTTTATTTAAAACGCTTAAACAGTCCATTGGGTGGAGCGGTAAGGCGCCCTTCTTTTTGGAATAAAATAGCCGTCTTCATTCTGCAAATCTCATCAGCACCACGTCGCACCAAATAATAAAGATCAAAACCATATTTGTGCTGCTCACCTAAGTATAAATCAACAGATACCACGTCACTTGCGAATGCTTCATTAACGTACTGTAAAGCCGCATCTGCCATAATTGTATTGCATCCCTCAATATCAAGTTCATTAAAGCCAAGTGATGCAAACCAAGCGCTTCTGGCTTCCTGTGCGTATACTAGCAATCGGTCATTGCCCAGATGGCCAGCATAATTGATATCTGTCACACGAACAGAAACTTCTATTGAAAATAGAACTGTTTGGGGTAATTCAAGTCGAATACGCATGGCTTTTCACATGAAAGTTAGGAATGCATAAGCTATTATGCCATTATTTTTTAGAAACATTGGGCCAAAGCACACATTTAACTAGGTTAAGTGCTATAAATAGGCATAAACCTACTGTTTACTTGAGTGCGTCATCCAACAAGGAATATAACGTAAATGTTGCGTCATCTTATAATACTCAGCACAATTTTTTGTTCGCTTTTAGCACACGCTGCCACAACTGAAGTCCCTGTCTTAAAACCTGAATCCGAGCATGTTTTAACCAATCGCACAGTTGTTCAGCACTTGTATCAGCACCACTACTCTCGTAAATATCTAAACGATGAGTTCTCAGAGAAAGTATACACCCGATATCTCAACATACTGGATAACACTCGCTCGTATTTCACTCAAAAAGATATTGATCAATTTGAGCAATACCGTAAAAAATTAGATGAGGCCATCAAAACTAACAATTTAGACCCAGCATTTGAAATTTATAATCGTTATGAACAACGCGCAATTGAACGTTTAGATTATGCCCTTGCACTGCTAAAAGGCGGCATCAAACAATTTAACTTCAAAGAAGAGCAGTCCCTTGAACTGGATCGAGAAAAAGCGCCTTGGGCAAAATCAGGCAAAGAACTTGATGAATTATGGAACAAGCGCATCAAAAATACCGTCTTAAACCTCAAGCTGGCAGGAAAAGAAGACAAAGACATTATTGAACTGCTCGAACGCCGTTACGAGAGCCAATTAAATCGCCTAAAGCAAGTTAACTCTGAAGATGCTTTTCAATCTTACATGAATGCCCTAACCCATACATTTGATCCGCACACTCAATATATGTCACCGCGTAACAGCGAAAACTTTAATATTAATATGAGTTTATCTTTACAAGGCATTGGTGCGGTTTTACGCAGTGAAAACGAAAATACAATTGTAGAACGCTTAGTCCCTGGTGGGCCTGCCGCAAAAGCAAATCAACTTAAACCAAGCGATAAAATTGTTGGTGTTGGGCAAGATAAAGAAAAAATGGTCGATGTTATTGGCTGGCGCTTAGATGAAGTGGTTAACCTTATCCGCGGACCAAAAGACAGCATTGTACGCTTAGATATTATTTCTGGCAGTGGCCAAACAGAATCTCACCGCACTATTTCTATTTTACGTGATGAAGTAAAACTTGAAGACCGCGCGGCACAAAGTGACATTATTAATATTAAACGCGAAGACAAAGACTACAAGCTTGGGATCATTGATATCCCTGCTTTTTATGCAGACTTTGAAGCAAAAAATGCAAATGACCCTAATTTCCGCAGCACAACGCGAGATGTCAGCAATCTTATTACAAAGCTTAAAGCCGATAACATTGATGGTCTAATCATTGATTTACGAAACAACGGCGGCGGCTCTTTAGCTGAAGTAAATAACCTTGTGGGTTTGTTTATCCCTGAAGGCCCGACCGTACAAGTTCACTACAGCTTTGGCCACACTCAAGTACTTGCCGACCAAGATCCTTCTGTTTTGTACGCCGGCCCACTTGTGGTACTAACAAATCGTTTAAGTGCCAGTGCCTCTGAGATTTTTGCAGGCGCCATTCAAGACTATGGTCGCGGCCTGATCGTAGGCAGCCAAACATTTGGTAAGGGCACCGTGCAAACATTGATCCCGTTATTTCGCGGTCAAATGAAAGTCACTAATGCTAAATTTTATCGCGTAAGTGGTGAAAGCACTCAACACCGCGGCGTTATTCCTGATATTTTATATCCTGAAATTTATGATATTGAAAAGATTGGTGAAAGCGCATTAGAAGAAGCTTTGGCATGGGATAAAATTGATGCCTCTAAGTACAAGCAGCAAAGCAATCTTAGCCCTTTTGTGCCTGCTCTGGAAAAAGCGCATTTAAAACGCATTAAAAGTAACCCTGATTTTGAATATCTTAATGAACAAGTTGAGTTCTTAAAAGAGTTGCGCAGTGACACCAGTATTTCATTAAACATTGATACTCGTGAAAAAGAGCGCCTAGAAACAGAAGCACGCCGCTTAGCGTTAGAAAACAAACGCCGCAAAGCCAAAGGGCTTAAGTTACTTGATAAGTTAGAAGATCAAAGCGAAGAAGACGCATCAGAAGACCCTGAAAAGAAAGATGCAACAGAAGATGCTTTACTAGTAGAAGGTGGTGAAATACTCGTAGATTTCATGAAGGCTAAACCTAATAACGCCATTACTAAAAAATAGTTCTCTGCCTTATTAGAGACATAAAAAAACTACGCACAGCGTGGTTTTTTTATGTCTCGTATTCTTGCTCTAACAAATACTTTATATAATCATGCATTTATATTAACGCACCTTACCCTCCAAAATATGAGCATCCATTACTAATAATTTTAGTGCTTTAGACGCAAACTCTCGTCGATACAAAACGGCCAACACTAAAGATGATGCAAACATAAATATTATTGGATGAATAAACCATGCTAAAGACGCCATAGCAAAGTAATAGGCACGTAGACCATGATTAAACGCATGCCCTGCTTGATCTAATATCTTGCCAGTAGAATACGCATACTCTTTACGCTGACGAGCATTAAATTCCTCTTGGTCTGGCATTGGCGCGGCGCCCACTAATACACTACCAAAGCCATATTGGCGCAATGACCATGTAAAACTAAAAAACGCATACACCATAATAAATAAAAGCAAACCAAGCTTATATTGATTAAAACCAGAACCAACACTTTCAAACAACACCCATTTAGATGCAGAGGTTAGCGCCGTCAATACAGCCGCAACAATAATAACCGTAGTAGACGCCATAAAGTTTACATTGCGCTCTAGGTTTGCCAATAGCGCCGCATCCCCTATTCGGTTTTCTCTTAGCATCATTCTTTCCATCCACGATACTCTGTGAACATCCAATACAGAGGCTAAGCAATGGGTACGCTTAGCCATGTATTTAGAAAATGCGCTGTATCCGACCCATATTGTAAAAAAATACAACAAAGAAATGTGATTCCAAATCACATGATTCAGAATAAAATTATCTTCCATATCGTTCTCTATTTAAGAAAATTGACAATTTCTTTATCATTCAATGCTTTATTAAATAATTCAGTCAACATCGCGTTCAAGTATTTTTCATTAAATTGTTGCGTTGGTGCTGTTGCAACATCTTGCGCACGGTTTGCGGCAAAACGTTTTGTCAGGCTTGAGCCTGAACGACTAATGGTCAGCAAAATTTCGCCTTCTACCTCGATATGACTTACCCAGCTTTCGTCAGGTGAAAAATAACGTAATTTAACAATGCTTATTTCTAACTTAGAAAGTGGTTCAGGTCCTTTTTGCATGGCAATGTCTTGGGCAACCATTGCTGTTTGCAACGCTTCACCGATCGATTTTGACAAGCTATCCTCAAAACGAATAGGCCCTTGGTTTTTAGCATTACGATAACCAAGTAAATCGGTATTTTCACGTTTATCCGTTACGATCAACTCAATAGGAACAACCACACCTTTTAACTGTTCAAAATGAAGCTCGGGCGCCACATTAAGAGATTGTGGACCCACCGCACAACCTGTCAGCATTACGACCAAAAGACCACTTAGAAACGATTTCATTCTACTTCTCCTTTATTGTTCATTAACAATATCAATTAATTTGAGCCCTGCTCATCGCGCAAGAACACCCATTCTTTAGCATTTGATTGCTCAGAACTAAACTGATAGCCAGACACATCAAATTGCTTAATTTTTTCAACGTCTTTTATTCTGTTTTTAATCACATAAGCCGCCATTAAACCGCGAGCTTTTTTCGCATAAAAGCTGATAATTTTATACTGCCCATTTTTTTCGTCTTTAAATACTGGCGTGATCACATTTGCATTAAGTTGTTTAACTTTGACTGATTTGAAATACTCATTTGATGCCAAATTCAGTAAAACCTTGTCAGATGTACCTTCTTGATTCAGCTTATCCGTTATTAAGTCACCCCAAAAATCATAGAGATTTTTGCCGCGCTGGTTAGCGAATTTAGTGCCCATTTCCAAGCGATATGGTTGCATTAAATCCAGTGGCTTCAATAACCCATACAAACCAGACAGCATGCGCAAGTGTTTTTGCGCAAAGTTAACATCGGCTTTTTTAAATGAGTAAGCATCTAACCCGGTATAAACATCCCCTTTAAAGGCATACATAGCAGGACGCGCATTGTCTTGTGTGAACGGCAATGACCAATGCTGAAATCGATTCACATTTAAAACCGCCAGCTTATCACTTAACTTCATTAAGCTAGCCACGTCTTTAGGCGTCAACTCAACCAACTCATTAATTAATAACTTAGACTGGTCTAGCATCTCAGGCTGCGTGCATTCTTCAAACGGCAGTGGCGTTTCATAATCCAGCGTTTTAGCTGGGGAGACGAGCATTAACATCTTATTTCCTTACATCATAAAATCAGGGTGGCGACTTTGGACGTCTTTCATTTCGTTTAAGGATACGTATAGTAGTTCATTGCTGCCAGCCATCAAAAGCGATAATAATAAAAATGCTTACGAGGCACCCTACTTATGCAACCCAAAACTGTCACCGGTATAAATGTATTTTCTGGTACTTTGCGTATATTGCCAGATATTGGCCGCATTCTTAAGGGTGTTTATCACCTTGCAAGCGCCAAACCGGACAAATATAAATCCATCGGCCGAATGTTCGAAATTCGCGCAGCTCAACGCCCAAATCATTGTTTTTTACGTTACGAAGATACTGAGTATAGCTATCAAACGTTTAATCAATGGAGCAACCAGATATCTCATTATTTTAGCAGCCAAAGGGGCAAAAGCGGCGATACTATCGCTCTCATGATGGAAAACAGGCCTGAAACCCTTGCTTGCGTCCTCGCAATCACGAAACTAGGTGCCATCGTGAGCATGATTAACACCACCCAAAGAGACGATGTTCTTGTGCACTCGCTGACCACCGTCACACCCAAAATAGCCATCATTGGGGAAGAATGCACAGAAGCCTATCTTCAGGTTAAAGATCAGATCAAACAAGACTCATCATTTAGGACATTCTATATGGCGGATGCGTCATCAACCCCCGCTCCAGATGGTTTCATTGATTTAGATACAGTTACCCCAGATTTCCCTAAAAGCAACCCAGAAAGCTCTAAACGCATTCAAATGAAACAAACGGCTTATTATATATTTACATCAGGGACAACAGGCTTACCAAAGGCATCGATTTTAACGCACTTTAGGTGGGTTAAAGCCATGGGGGCTTTTGGGCTATCGGCTTTTCGTATCCGTAAAGATGACGTTTATTATGTTTGCTTACCCTTATACCACAACAATGCTTTAACCGTTTCTTGGGCCAGCATCGTCGGCGCTGGCGCCACCATGGTATTAGCACGTAAATTTAGCGCGTCAAGATTTTGGGATGACTGTCGCCGTTATGGTGTTACAGCATTTTGTTACATCGGCGAGCTGTGCCGTTACTTACTTAATCAACCAGAAAAAGACAATGATCGTAATCACAGTGTGCGAGTAATGGGTGGAAACGGTTTACGCCCAGATATTTGGATGAAATTCAAACAACGCTTTGCCATCCCCCAAATTATGGAATTATATGGTGCCAGTGAATGCAACATTGCATTTGTAAACAACTTAAATTTGGACTTAACCGCAGGCTTTTGCCCAATGAGTTTTAATGTTATCAAATACGATATTGAACAAGACGCTCCTGTGCTCAATGAGCAAGGTTTTATGATTCCAGTGGCAAAAGGTGAAACTGGGTTATTAATTGCTGAGGTAACCAAACGCAGCCCTTACGAAGGCTATACAAATATTAAAGCCAACCAAACAAAAGTGCTTACAAATGTCTTTAAAAAAGATGATGTCTATTTTAACAGTGGCGATCTTGTACAAAAACAAGGCTATAAACACGTAGCCTTTGTTGACCGACTAGGCGATACCTTCCGCTGGAAAGGCGAAAATGTTGCCACCACAGAAGTCGAAGAAGTGGCCAACCAATTCCCACAAGTTGAACACAGTGTTGCCTACGGTGTGCAAATCCCCAACACAGATGGCCGTGCTGGCATGACGGCTATTACACTCAACACAGAGCTCAATCAATTTGACACCACTGCGTTCACACAGCATCTTAAAAGTAAATTGCCTAGCTATGCCGTGCCTATTTTTATTCGCATTAGGCCAACACAAGAGATAACCGGCACATTCAAATATAAAAAAGGAACTCTAAAAACAGAAGGGTTTAATTCGCAAGCATTCAATGAACCCGTGTTTGTATTATTACCAGGAGAAAATAGCTATACAGCCATTAATACTGATTTAATATCAGAATTAAAAAATGGCAACTATCAGTTTTAACCATCACGTTATTACTTGCCTTGTTTACACTTCATTCAAGGCAAGTGCAAACTGTGTACCATAGGGTATTTCATGTTAACCATAATAATTTAGAGTCATAAAAACCTAAATTAGAATTCACAGCAAAAAATAAAATGAAATGCATCATAAAATGTTTTGAAGCAATGAGTGTGTAATGAATATATCTGATTTTGATATGAGCTTACTCACAATTACCGCAATATTAACCAGTGGTATTGCGGCCATATTAGGCCAAGGCGGTGGCATCATGCTCTTTGCATTGCTGGCCATTTACATTGACCCCCCATTACTCATTGCCTTTCATGCTGTTATTCAATTATCGAGTAATGCCAGTCGGGCGGCTTTCGCTATTCCCCATATCAATTGGCATGTGATCTCACCTATTTTATTTGGGACATTAATCGGCGCGATACTCATTACCCCTTTTATTAGCACTGCAAATTGGAACTGGATGCAACCGATTATAGGCGCCTATATACTTTTTCTTACTTGGGGCAAAGGTATCTCAATGCCCTTCTCGCTGCCAAAACCCATGCTAAGCATGGGCATACTTCAAGGCAGCCTAGGCATGGCATTGGGGGCTACTGGCCCATTAGGTAACGCCATTCTCTTAGCTAAGGGACTAAGTAAAAATGCCATTGTGGCAAGCAATGCCGTCATTATGAGTACCAGCCACGCCAGTAAAGTCATCTTATTTGGCTTAGTCGGCGTCAGTGTATTACCCGCCATTGAACCAATAATTTTTCTCAGCATCGCTGCCATAATAGGTTCTTATCTTGGGAGTAAGCTAAGAGGCTTTTTACCAGAACGCCTTTTTAGCACCCTATTCAAAGCAATACTGACGCTTTTAGCGCTGCGTATGATTGTTATGCAACTGATCGAGCTTTAAATAACTGTAATTTAACTGTCATATTCTAGCTGCATGCTAGGCTTATGACGTCACACACAAACCCATTAAATCATCGCATAACCCCTGTTCAAACATATTTTATAACGCTATGCTTACCGAAAAAGATAACGGTATAAAAATGAACACATCAGAGCTCATACACACCTTTGATGAATTGGTTGAAACAACGCAAACACTTTGCCTTAGTATTCGTTCAAATCATCAAGGACATTGGCTACCACTCACTGAAGATGAGCAATCTAACGGCACCACTGCTTTGAATAAAGCGTGTAACATGCTCAGCGATTTTTGGTACAAAGACGGGCAAGATGGCAGAGAAACCCGCAGCTGTTTTGGTTTTATTGCGGTACCGGAAAGCACACTCGCATTAGCAAACAGTGTTAATAATTTAAAAGATACGCTTAAACAACAAGTGCAAATTCTACAAAAGCAAAACAAACAACAGTGGTTAGAACTCAAAGGCCAACTGGCTCGCCGCCACCCGACACTACAAACACAACTGCATTTTTCTGGCCTTAGCCGTCTGCATTTAAAACAAACATGGCGCACAATAACGGTTATTAATCGCACACCCACGCGCATTGGTTTTAATTGGTACCACTCAGGTAGAAGCATTCAAAAAATTTCGGTGCAACAAGCCTATGATGCATTGGCACGCCTAGACACAGGTAGTTCGCATATTCAGGCTCAATTATCGTCTGTATCAAAACTATCGAGCAACACGCCGCTAGCAAAAGTGCAAAATTTAGCCCCCACAATGCGGGCTAATTTATTTTATGATGATGGCGAAGTACCTTTACGCCACGCTATGAATATTTCATTACCTATTTTGTTTAAGGCCCATAAAGAGCACACATTACCACAACACAATGAGCCTGAAATCGATCCACCTACTGAACGACAAAGAGCCGTACGCAGCGATCGTAAAATTGAAGATCATCCTTTTTTACCCAGCATTCGCGTACACAGATACAACCCTTAAAAAATAATTTGAGACATTATGCAAATATACGGTCATCGCGGCGCCAAAGGGGTAGCCATGGAAAACAGCCTAGCGGGCTTTCAATTAGCGGCAAGCCAAGGTATTGACCGCTTTGAACTTGATGTTCGCCTAAGCAGTGACGGTCAGCTCATGGTCGTTCATGACGAAAAATTAATGCGCCTTGCCAATAGTCAATTACGTGTCAGCCGCAGTACGGCTCACGTACTTGGCTCAACTGTATTAAAAGGCACTCAACAAGGTATTCCAACCCTTGAGCAAGTGGTTGCAGCTTGTCCAAACGTTGTTCATTGGCAATTTGAAATTAAAACCCTGTCGAGCAACCCTGGTTTTTTACAACCCATGACTCAATTAATCGAGCGCTTTCAATTACAAGACAAAGTCGTCATTACATCAAAGCACATCGGTATTTTACGTGCGTTTAAACGCAGTATTCCACACATTGAACGAGGCTACGTACAAGAATGGCCACTTCCTAACGGCTTAAAAACAGCGCTTGCATTAGAGTGCACACACTTATGCCTAAATAAGAGTCTTGCTCGCTTAAGCTATGTGAAAAAAGCACAACGCAAAGGGTTAAAGGTCAGCGTATGGACAGTGAATGATGCCGATGAAATGTGTCGATTATTCCATTGCAACGTCGACAGCATCATCAGTGACTTCCCACAAGCGGCAAGAGAAGTACTTGCGCCACTCAATAGACAAGAAGCCTAAATTAACATGAGCACAAACACGCTATACATTACTGGCGCAGGCGTCAGCGCAGAAAGTGGCATTCCCACTTTTCGCGGTGAAGATGGCTTTTGGACAATCGGCAGTAAAAACTACACACCAATGGAAATGGCGACACGTGCCATGTACCAAAACGAACCCGCTGAGTTTTTAGCCTGGTATTACAATCGCTTCGCCAGTTATCGTCACCACGGTCCTAACGATGTGCATCACTGGCTGGCCAATAAAAACTTAGTCACTCAAAATATCGATGGCTTAGATGGCAAAGCGGGAAACCAACGCTACATAGCCATTCACGGCAGGCTCGACAAAGTTACTTTGTTTCATGAACAAGGTGATAACATTGATGTACTCGATGCCCCTTGGGAATCCATTGATGAATCTAATTTAACGCAATCACTGATGCAGTATTTCAATATCAATCAAACACCCAAACTTTATGAAAGCTACAAGCCATTCGTTTTATTATTTGATGAATACTACACTCAATTATATCAAATTGACCAAGCACAAGAGCGAATGAAACAAGCCGATAAAATTGTATTCATGGGAACATCATTCAGTGTGAATATCACGAACATCGCATTGGATATCGCCATGAAAAATAAAATAGACGTTTACGTTGTTGACCCCGACCCCGTTATATTGCCCTATAGGCAAGTGACTTATTTCAGGCAGACCGCTTTAGATTACATACAAAATCACGACTGATAACAACCTAACCTAGCACCATTTCACACACGAAAAAACGCACAGTTTTGTGCAAAGCGTAACAAGCTTTATCATAAAATTTATTTAAAACTTATTGAAAGCCGAATATTGCTATAAGGTGGAGCAACGTCAATATAGCGATAAAGAAGGAACCTTCTAATGCACATCACTTACTACACCAAGATTGCAATCATCGCATTGCTACCAAGTATTCTTTCAGGGTGTGCTGGCTCGCCTCCAACCTTCACAGATTCCCCCTCAACACTTACCCCTTGTCCTAGCTCACCCAACTGTGTTTCAAGTGTATTAGACAAAGATGATAGCCACTTTATTGCCCCCATAGAGTCAACACTGAGCATTGAGCAAAAGCATAAACGCCTATATGAGTTATTGAGCCAGCACGCCAATGTATCCCTTATAAAAACCGAACCTCAATACATAAGAGCCGAGTTCACCTCGTCTTTTTGGGGGTTTGTTGATGATGTCGAGTTCATTATTACAGACACCCAGATACATATGCGCTCAGCATCTCGCCTAGGATACAGTGACCTAGGAGCAAACCGCAGTCGACTAGAGCGCCTGCGTTCTGAATTTTAAGCCCCCATAAATATGGCCAAAAAGCACACTCCAGCAAGCCTCTTGTGAAGAGATAACAATTAAGGCGTTTTTTGATATAATGCCGCGCATATTAGCCGTGACACCGATTGTTACACGGCTCTGCCTATCGGAGTATGTATGACCACGAATATTGATACCCCTAATCACCTAAAAGACAGTGAAACCCTATTAAGTGAAACAGGCTTTGAAACAAGCAACACTTGGTATCACGGCACCACCTCTGGCCTAGCTCAACAAATCATCAAACAAGGCTTGAAACGCTCTGGCGACCAAGAAATCAACCAAGCCACCAAGAAGGCAATGGCGACCATTGGTAACAGCTACACAGAACGCAAAGAGCCTGTATACCTAACTCAAAGCAAAGAATTAGCGTACTACTGGGCCGTTGAAAAAGTACGCGCTCGTAAGGTCCACACAGGAAGCGATGAAACGCCAGAGATCATTAAAGTAACCCTTGATGATAAAACCAACAACAGTGTAAAAACCGATGTCGGTGCCGTAGTGATGCTTATGGACTTGAATCCATACATGGGATATTTAGAAGAAATATACGCAGCAAAAAGCATTGAGTTTGATCTAGATGACATTCAAGCAAACGCAATGGAGCTTAACCGCGAAGACTATATGAACAAATTTGGCCTTGCTTACTACGCAAAAGATATCGACGCGAAATTTGTGAGTTTAATTAAATAATATACACATAAATCACACCCTAACCCTTGCGGATTAGGGTGTAACAACTAATTTAACCTGCCTGACTCATCAACCCGTTTTAGCCATCAACATTTCTAGTTCTTTATCTTCACGTTCTTTTTGTATTTCTTTCGCTAATTCTTCCGATGTTTTTTGTAACGATAGACCCGCCATTGGGCTTGCCTGCGACGCATCTGAGTCACTGCCATCGGCTAGCTTGACTCTTAAGCGTAAGTTATTCTCTGAGTCAGCGTTCTTTAAAGCTTCTTCTAATGAAATTTTCCCAGCTTGATATAACTTAAACAATGCGGCATCGAAAGTTTGCATACCCAAATTTTCTGATTTTGACATAATTTCTTTAATGCCATCCGTGTCACCTTTGAATACCAAGTCTTGAATGGTTTTATTACCCAATAAGACTTCAACTGCGGCTACACGCTTACCATCAACAGTCGGAATTAAACGTTGAGAAATAATGGCTTGTAAATTTAAACCAAGGTCTTGCAGCAATTGCTTATGACGTTCTTCAGGAAAGAAATTAATAATACGATCTAATGCCTGATTGGCATTGTTTGCATGCAATGTCGAGATCGCAAGGTGACCTGTTTCAGCAAATGCTAATGCATGCTCCATGGTTTCTTGATCCCGAATTTCACCAATCAAAATAACATCAGGCGCTTGGCGTAACGTATTTTTTAACGCCGCTTTAAAACTTTTAGTATCAACCCCCACTTCCCTTTGATTGATAATGGAACGTTTATGCGTATGCACAAATTCAATTGGGTCTTCGATTGTAATAATATGCCCAGGCACATTGGTATTGCGGTGATCAATTAACGACGCTAGTGAGGTCGATTTACCAGAGCCTGTTCCGCCTACAAATAAAACCAAACCCCGTTTTGCTAAAATCACTTTTTTTAGTACCTGAGGTAATCCCAAATCATCAAAACGCGGAATATCGGTTACGATATTTCGTGCAACCAATGAAACTTCATTGCGTTGACGAAACATATTCAACCGGAAACGCCCACCAGTTGGTAAACTAATGGCCATATTTAATTCAAGTTCGGCTTCAAATTCTTTTTTCTGATCGGCATCCATAACGGATTCAATCATTTTTGCAATTTGACCTGGTTGTAGCGGCTCTTTACCTAACGGCTTTAATGTTCCTTGAAATTTAGCACTAGGAGGCGCGCCCGTGCTCAAATACAAATCAGAACCATCATGCTTTGCTAAAATTTGCAGGTATTTTATTAACGCCATCGGTATTCACTTCTTATTATCTAAAACTACAACAGAATTCAGTTTGAACAATATTTAAGCATATAGTACTAGATAATAATATTTACTAAGCAGGTAAATGTGCACGAAGTAGCAAATTTTAGCTATTCATTGCCCTTTTGATCAAAACCCGAACATAAAAAGTGCATGGCTCATGCTTTAAAGTGAAATGTAACGTTATGTAATAAAATTTATAGCATTAACAAATACTGCTTGATAAGCCACAGCTATATAAGGCGATTAAACACAGAACCCATAAATAACGCATGATACTGTCAAGTAACCTTTTATCAAAATTACTTGACCTAGCGGAGTAAGTTTAAACTTGTCTGCAAAAGCAATTCCCGCTGACAAAAAACTAAATAAGAAAATTCATGACAAAACTACACCCGCGTAAAGTTAATACCACTGGCTTCAATAAACTGAACATCAAAACAACCATCAACAACACACTCCCTTAACTGGGGAACGTATTCCTCAACATGACTTGCGTTTAAGTGAATATCCAGAGATGCCTGATCACGCCACCGCTCAATGGTGATAAAGGTATTGCCATCAATAAAAGATTCGTATTGTTCACAACCATCTTCATTAGGGGCATATTCAAATTGAAGTATGTTGGCGATCGTTCTTAGTTGCTCATGTTTATTATCTTTAATGGATGCTTTTACAATTGCAATTATCATTTTAATTCCCTACAGCGTAATAATAAGATTAGAATTAAACTCTAATCTTGCCTGACCGACTGCTTTTTTAAGCACCTCCATTTCAACACATATCAATTTTAAATAAATCATCATTTTTTCGTTTTAACGTATCTGCCTAATCGATTAACTAGCAGTAACCAGATTTTGATCTGGTAAATTCAGTTGCGCTTATTAGCTATCATCAGCAAACAATAACGGGCAATAACATGACCATCGCCCGTATAAAAACGGGTATTAGATAAAGTATATAAGGACATTAAAAAGTAACACTTTCAGATCTTGATCATTTTTTATTTAGACAAAACGCGGGCACAAAAAAAGCGAGCAATGCTCGCTTTTTTGCTTACTCAAGAATGCTCACTCAGCACTACGCTATTCGATTTAAACCATTAAGAGCGGCAATCCGATAAGCTTCTGCCATGGTCGGGTAATTAAACGTATTATTCACAAAATAGCTAACGGTGTTACCCGCGCCTTCTTGTTTCATAATGGCTTGACCGATATGAATGATCTCTGACGCTTGGTCTCCAAAACAATGAATACCAAGTATTTCAAGCGTATCGCGATGAAATAAAATTTTCAGCATCCCTACACTTTCCCCAGTGATCTGAGCACGGGCGATACTTTTTAAGAATGCCTGCCCTACTTCATAAGGCACTTTTTCATTGGTCAGTTCACGCTCAGTTTTACCAACCGAGCTGATTTCTGGAATCGTATAAATACCTGTTGGCACATCACTTACAAACCAATAGTCATCATCACCAGCTAAATGCGCTGCTGCGCTTCGTCCTTGGTCGTATGCGGCACTTGCAAGACTTGGCCAACCAACAACGTCACCCACCGCATAAACATGGTCGGCACTGGTTTTATAGTTTTCATCCACTTCAATTTGGCCACGACTGTTAGGTTCAACACCCACATGCTCTAGCCCAATATTTTTTGTGTTGCCGTTACGCCCTGCCGCCCACAAAAGTGCATCGGCTTTGATTCGCTTACCCGATTTAAAGTGCATGATCACACTGTTTTCATCTGTCTCTATTGAGTCAAACAGCTCATTATGACGAATCAAAACACCAGTATCACGCAGGTGATAACTTAAAGCGTCTGAGATTTCATCATCCAAGAAAGGCAATAAGCGCTCGCCTGGATTAATCAAATCAACTTTTACACCAAGACCACTAAAGATAGAGGCGTATTCAGAGCCAATAACACCTGCGCCATAAATAATAATGGTTCGCGGTGTATGCTCTAGTTTTAAAATCGTGTCGGAATCATAAACACGCTCATGATTGAAATCGACGCCCGCAGGACGAAATGGGCTCGAACCGGTGGCAAGTACGATTTGCTCCGCATGTAGGCGAGTACTTGACGCGGGCCCTTCTGTAATTTCAATCGTATGAGCATCAACAAAGCTGCCATGACCATGATATAAATGCACACGATTACGGCTATAAAATTCAGTCCGTAATTTAACTTGCTTAGCGATAACCCGTTCAGCTGTTTTTAATACGCGCGGAAAACTAAACCATCTAGGCTCGCCAATATCACGAAACATCGGGTTAGTGTTGTATGAAATGATTTGCTTAACCGAGTGACGCAATGCTTTAGAGGGTATTGTGCCGTAATGAGTACAATGCCCACCAACAGCCGGAGCCTCTTCTACTACCGCCACTTTTTTGCCTTTTTTTGCCGCGTTCATAGCAGCACCCTCGCCTGAAGGGCCTGTTCCTAAAACAATGACGTCATAATGGTAATCAGCCATTCAACACTCCTTATACATATTATTTTTGGCTTGCGTCATACCCTAAATTTGCGGTTACATTGCCAGCCACTTTTTTCGTTTCTGTGTCACATTTCTGTTTATCGCCGCCACATACATCGCACGCTGATTCCATCCCGATGGCGCTCATGCCACCGCAGGATCCACTAATGGGCTTTCGACCAAGCAACACGCCGACTGCCATTAAAGCAATGATTAATAGCATGAAAACAAACACGACAAATATCATTTCCATGGGGAAACCTCACTTAGCTTGCCAGCGTTCAAACTCTGGCGTTGTGTATTCACCGAAGCCGTTAGGGCCTCGCTCAATTAGATAGACTTTTAATTTATGTTCAACGGCAAACGCTTTGGCTTTTTCGGCCCCCATTACAAGCATAGCAGTCGCGAGCGCATCGGCACGGACACAGGTTTCATCAATAATAGTCACTGAAGCCAAGGTATGCTTGACAGGCTTAGCCGTAAAAGGATCAATACTATGACTGTATTGCTGACCATTCATTTCAAAATAATTACGATAATCCCCTGATGTGGCCATGGCACCCGTTTTCATTTCGATGATCTTTTGAACACTGCGTTGACCCTCATCTGGCTTCTCAACCGCCACACGCCAAGGGTTTTCAAGTGATTTTCTCCCCTTAACACGCATCTCGCCACCAATTTCGACTAAATAATGGGTAATGCCTTTCGATTCAAGGTAGTCCGCTACTTTATCAACCCCATAACCCTTGGCAATGGCAGATAAATCTAAGTAGCGCTGCTCGGTTTTACGAACACTTAAATTAGCCAAGCTAACTTGCTCTAACCCAACTTGCTGCTGAGCCTGCTTAGTTTGCTCATCGCTTGGCAAGCGTGTTGGCATTTTGTCTGGCCCAAAGCCCCACAAATTAACCACTGGCCCCACTGATATATCAAAATACCCAGAGGTAAGGTCATGTAATGATAGCGATAACTCAAGGACCTCAAAAAGCTCTGGGCTTACTTTTTGTTCATGGGGCGCATCTGCTGAATTAAAAATGCTTAACTCGCTGTCTTTTTGATAAGTCGACATTTGCTGATTAATCATCAGTAAAATCTTGTTAATGTCCGACTGGGCTTGCTGTGTATCAACACTGGCAACATGACGCCACTGAGCGCTGTAACTGGTGCCCATGGTATAACCATGGATCTTATCGAGTGATTCAGGTTGTTGTGAGCAGGCTAAAAGCTGAAAAGATAAGAGAAAAATGAATACGAACTTCATACACTTGCCTTAGAAAAAGGCCAGTATATCGGATATATACAAAAGCCTCTATCTATCGGTAAAGCAAAACGGCGTTCTAAAACATAAATTAATTATTAGGTATCAATAACTTATGCAAGCGGCTTTCGCCAGATGGCGTCAACTGCCAATAACTTTTCAAACCTGAACGCTCTTTGGCCACATTCTCAATCACGCCTGCGCCTTTTAGATAAGCCTTCAAACGCTGGAATTCGATGTCATTACAGCGCACACCAGACAAAGCGTGCGAGTCCTTGATGGCATTCATGAATTCTTCTTTATAGTTATCTTCGACATAGTCTTCTAAAACGGAACGCATTCGATCTTCGGTGACTGGCGATGTCATCATGGATCCAATGCTTAAAAACGCCATTTCCCACGTTAACAAAATATTGCTTGTTACTTCATGGCAATTGCCATGGGCAAAGACTTTGCCGGTAAATCGCATTGGATAGGTTTCCATGCCAAACAAGGCGTCTGTAATAGCCGCATGCAGGTTCGATACCGTTTCTACTTCTGAACGTTTATTGCTCTCGGCCAAGCCAAGTTGCGGCTTCAACACATCCCTCAATACCTGACGAGCAATTAACAATAAATCCTCTTTGTAGCTCCAGTACTTGAATATGCCAGACATCGTTAAACGGTGCAGTGCGCGCAAACGCTGCACATCTTGAGAGACCATGCCTTTAAGCTCGGTATTTTTAAGTAATGCGACCACTTTTTTATGTTTGCTTTTGGCATACACGGCTTCACGGTGAATATAGCTTTCACCACTATCCGACAGTGCACCGTATCCATCGCCAACTAATAAGATGAAGACATCCGAAGAATCTATGGTTTTACGCACCATTGGCCAATCATAGTCGCCAGAATCTGGCGTAAAATAAAATGAAATCGGCAAGCCGCCCAACTGGATAACAACACGGTTGATGGTGTAAATAATATCTGCAGTGTCTTTAGGATCGGCACAGATAAAGACTGTTGACTGAGTGTTTTGATTCATATCCTTATATACCGCTTTAAATCCACGCTAATACCTTAGCTAAATACAATAATAGACTAATTGAGAATGCTGACATCAATGTGCTCAACGCAATAATATTTGAAGCCAAAACATGGTTTCCGCCCATTGCGCGCACCATGACAAAACTCGCAGCAGCCGTAGGGCTTCCAAACATGAGAATGACACAGCCGATTTCAGCCCCATTAAAGCCCAATAAAAACGCGGCCACACCCACTACAACGGGCACTATAACTAATTTGGCAAAGACCGCCTGTGCTGACAACACACTGGTGTTATGCAGCTCACGCAAGCTTAAGGAGCCCCCGATGGCAATTAACGCCAAAGGCAGTGTCATTCGGGCCAAGTACTGCCCCGTATCATACATGACTTTAGGAAGCTTTAAATCTAGCCAAACACAAAAAAAGCCGAGAAAAATAGCAATTATTAACGGGTTTTTAGCAATGTCTTTGAGCGTTTTACCCCACTGAACGGCACGCCCCTCATGCAGGCTGCGATTTAACGCATAAACCGATAATATGTTGTATATGGGCGTCACCACGGCCAAGATAACCGCGCCGATCGCAAGACCATCACCACCAAATGCTTTTGCACACAGAGCAATCCCAACAATACCAAGGTTGCTTCTAAAAGCCCCTTGCACTGCAACACCTCTGTCCTCATGCGCGACCCACATACCTGAAAGCAACCAAAAGACAACAAACGTAACCAGCGCTGCGCCCATACAAAACCAAACTAATGGGAGTTGATCAGATAAATGTAAATCATTATCGATCATGGATAGAAAAATCAGAATCGGCAGGCAAATATTAAACACCAGTGATGATGCCTGTCCTACGAAGCCAGTATCGATATGCCCTTTGCGTTTCAAATACAGACCCACAAACACAATGATAAAAACAGGGCCGGTTACCGATAATGTATATTCTAACGCCCCTAAATACCCCATAAAGCCACCCAAAAAAGGCGCATTGTAGCAGTTTCAGATTATTCGGCCTGTATAATAAACAAACAATTCATTTGTGGTATTGGATATGCTAGAATGCGCCGCAATATTTATAGGTAATTATCATGTCTAGATTAAAAAAATCACGCTCTCTAAAGCGCGTTACTGGCGGGGTTAAAACAGGCTCTAAAGAACGTACAAAATTAGAGAACAAACAGCGTAAAGCAAAACAAAAAGCAGCGAACCCGATGAAGAGTAATCGCCAACGCTCTGTCTATCAAAAATTCATAGACGAAAACGGTATCGTTGAAAAACAGCACGCGCCTAAAGCCGCAAAAGTGCAAGAGATTGTCACCGAAGCGATATTTATTGAGCGCACTGTTCATCAACCAGCCGAGACAACTGAATCCTTATGGGATCAGCTAGAAAAACCGCAAAATAACGATACTTTCTAAAGATACCTTTCTATCTTATGCAACAAGATCAATTAGACTGCACCAGTGGCCAGTACTCCCTCACTCGCCCTGGCGCAAACCCCAAGCAACCACTTCGTGCTTGGGATGCCGCTGACGAATACCTCATTAACTTAATCAACACTGAATATTCAAACTCAACATTATTGGTGCTCAATGATCAATTTGGTGCATTAGCGTGCGCCCTACATAAACAAATTAGCGCCTGGTCATCAGACAGTTTCTGCGCAAAAGATGCATTAAATCAAAATCTAGCAAGTAACAACCTGACACTTAGCGGATCGCAATTTGATTCAATTACGATCGAATCTGATGCAGAACTAGCAATCATGAAAATTCCAAAAAACACCAGTTTTTTAGAGTTCCAACTAAACCAATGCGTAAAACTGGGTATAACAAAAATCTTACTTGCAGGCATGATGAAACATCTGCCTAAAACAATTCTGAATCAATTACAGAAGTTCGGAACGGTAAAGCGATTACCCTTTGTTAAAAAAGCCACCGTATTTGAATTAGACGTAGAAAAAGCCACTACGGATTCATACCCAAAGAAAAATCATTTTGAAAGCATCACGCTTTTAAGCCACGCCAATGTATTCGGTCGAGATAAGCTCGACCCCGGTGCTCAATTTTTTATTGAGAATCTTCAACGTTTACCTAATGCCTCACATATAGCGGATTTGTGCTGTGGCAGCGGCATATTAGGCATTAAATACGCTCAAGAGCACCCGCAAAGTAATGTCGACTTTTATGATGAATCCTTCATGGCCGTCGAAAGCTCAAAAATATCTTGGCCGCTAAACAATATAAACAACCCGGCAAATTTCATTTGGGCCGATGGCTTGAGCGGTAACGCAAACACCTACGACCTCATTCTGTGCAACCCCCCTTTTCATGAAGCACATACTGTTGGCGATCACATCGCAAAACGATTATTTAAACAAAGTAAAGCTGCGTTAAACCCTCATGGAAAACTGATCGTCGTTGGTAACAGGCATTTGCAATATCACGTAACATTAAAAAAATATTTCAAATCGGTTGAGCAAATTGCATCTAATCCCAAGTTTGTTTTATTAAGTGCTCATGGCTAGTTATCGCATCCCTGCCAAGCCATGCCACAGTGAAATTGAAATTAAGCGCAGCCAATTCTTAGGCTTCGCTGCACACACCCCCAACCTACAAGCCGCCAAAAATTTTATTCAATCGCTAAAAGACAGCTACCCAGATGCACGACACCACTGCTACGGGTTCATGGCTGGAGCACCTTGGGACAGCAATTTATATGGCTTTTCTGATGATAACGAACCTAGCGGCACAGCAGGTATGCCTATATTTTCTCACCTAAAACACAACAATATTGGTGAAATAACGATTGTGGTGGTTAGGTATTTTGGCGGCACCAAACTCGGCACAGGTGGACTAGCCAGAGCCTACAGTGAAGCGGCTAAACTAACGCTTGAAGCACTAGAGCTTCAGGATTTTGTAGAAATGGAAACAGTAAACTATACGTTTGAGTTTTCACAAGAAGCACAAATTAGAAGAATTATTACGAATGTAGGCGGTGACATTATTAACGCAACCTACACAAGCCAGGTGAATTTAACCGCACGTATTCCCGTAGGCGAAGAGATTCAGCTACCTTATTCAGTCACTTTATCGCGTTCAACGATATAACGGGCAATGTGACGATAACCATCTTGTATCATGTCGTTAAAGCACATGTGAACTTCAAAATCTTCTTGAGAAACTCGTCTGATACTTTGTATTTGGGCCTGAGTTTCAAGCTGTATGATCTCACCCGATGTAAAATAGAGACTTAATGAAATCACTAAAATAGGGAATTTAGGCTGGCTTTCAAAGCTGCTACTCCCATGAAGAGACGTTATTTCTTCTTCATTACAGCAGACACAAACGCCACGCGGAGTAATTTGACTACCCGAAAGAGAGTACGTACGAGAACCATCTAATGCCATTGCATCAATCGTTAAATATGGGTTCGATATGGTTTGGCTAATCGCGTTCATAGTCATATGTCAAAAAATATACCAATGCGTGTAATATAAGTAATAAACTAGATCGTTCATTTTTCAAACAATTGATACAATTTATAACAAAAATAGCACTCCTATCACATACTTAATTACTAGAAATAGCAATCGAGTTCTCAGTTTCCCCCATAATTGTGACCAAAAGACGCCTATTCCCAGCAGATTTCCTATATTCACCTAAATAAATCCCCTGCCACACGCCTAAATTAAACTGGCCATTTGTCACTGGAACCGTTAATTGTGCTCCCAATAAACTGCTTTTAATATGCGCAGGCATATCATCTAGGCCCTCATCAACATGTTCGAAGTAATCACAATTTTCAGGCACCAGACGATTCATGAACTGCAATAAATCCGAGCGAACCGTAAAATCAGCATTCTCATTCAAGGTAATACCAGCCGAGGTATGCTGAAGAAGTAAATGCGCAAGCCCAACTTTAAGGCCTTTTAATTCTGGCAATTGCTTCAGCAGCTCATCGGTAATTAAATGAAACCCATAAGGCTTCACATCTAATACTATTTCTTTTTGTAGCCACATATTCGGTTAACCTTTCAAAACAATCAGAAACAAAAAAGGCCCATAAAACAAAGTTTTATGGGCCTTTTTTTACGATAACTTATTAACCGCCAAAGTCATCTAGCATGATATTTTCAGGCTCAACACCTAAATCTTCAAGCATTTTAATCACAGACTGGTTCATGATTGGAGGCCCACACATGTAGTACTCACAATCTTCTGGCGCTGGGTGATCACGTAAATATTGCTCGAACAATACATTGTGAATAAAGCCAGTTAACCCTGTCCAATTGTCTTCAGGCTGTGGGTCCGACATAGCAACGTGCCAGTCAAAGTTAGAAAACTCAGCAGCCAATGCATCATATTCGTCATCATAGAACAGCTCACGTGCAGAACGTGCACCATACCAGAAGCTCATTTTACGTGAAGACTTCAAACGCTTAAGCTGATCAAAAATATGTGAACGCATAGGTGCCATACCCGCACCACCACCAATGAATACCATCTCGGCATCGGTGTCTTTAGCGAAGAACTCACCAAATGGGCCGTATACTGTCACTTTATCGCCTGGCTTCATGTTAAATACATAACTAGACATGATGCCTGGATTAATACCTTCAGTGCGTGGAGGCGGTGTCGCAATACGAATATTGAATTTCACCACACCGCGCTCTTCTGGGTAATTAGCCATAGAGTAAGCACGAATCACATTTTCTTTACTAACGGTTTTAAGGTCAAAGAACTTAAAGTGATTCCAGTCGCCACGATATTCTTCTTCGATATCAAAATCAGAGAAGTTAATTTCAAATGGTGGAGACTCAAGCTGAACATAACCGCCGGCACGGAAATCAACATTCTCGCCTTCAGGTAGTTTAAGCGTTAATTCTTTAATGAAGGTAGCAACGTTAGGGTTAGACTCAACCGTACACTCCCACTTCTTAACACCAAAGACTTCGTCTTCAACTTCTACTTTCATGCCCTGCTTAACAGGTACCTGACAAGACAAACGCCAGCCTTCACGAGCATCACGCTTAGTGAAATGTGACTCTTCAGTTGGCAACATAGAGCCGCCGCCTTCTGTCACCAAACACTTACACTGAGCACATGTACCACCACCACCACAAGCTGATGATAAGAACACACCATTACTTGCAAGGGTTTGCAGCAACTTATCACCCGCTGCCGCTTTAATGGTTTTCTCTGGATCACCATTAATTTCAATTGTCACTTCGCCAGAGCTTACTAGCTTGGCACGCGCACTTAATATCACAGCAACCAAGGCAAGTACCATGGCTGTGAACATAAATACACCTAAAATAATTTCTGTATATTCACCCATACTCTGTCACCGTCCTTAGAGAGATACGCCGGAGAATGACATAATGCCAAGAGACATTAGGCCTACCGTCATAAAGGTAATACCTACGCCCTCAAGGCCTTTTGGCACATCACTGTATTTTAATTTTTCACGGATACCGGCAAGTGCGGTAATGGCTAACGCCCAACCAACACCAGCACCAATACCGTAAACCACTGACTCACCGAATTGATAGTCACGCTCAACCATGAATAAAGACGCACCCATAATGGCGCAGTTCACAGTAATCAAAGGCAGAAACACACCTAAGGCGTTATAAAGTGCAGGTACGTACTTATCCAAAAACATTTCTAAAATTTGAACAATCGCAGCGATAACACCGATGTAGCTTAATAAGCCAAGAAAGCTTAAATCTACTTCAGGGAAACCCGCCCAAGCCAAAGCACCTTCTTTCAGTAAGTAGGTATAAATTAAATTATTCACAGGAACCGTAATCGCCAATACAACAATTACGGCAACACCCAAACCAATGGCCGTTTGGATTTTTTTAGAGATAGCCAAAAAGGTACACATACCTAAGAAGAAGGCTAACGCCATATTTTCAACAAATACGGCTTTCACAAATAGAGATAGATAATGTTCCATTAGTGGGCCCCTGATGTTTCAGTGTTTGGTTGAATTTTAAAATCAGCCTCTTCCACTTGAGCAGGAATCAAACTACGCGATGCCCAAATAAATAAACCAATAATAAAGAAAGCACTTGGTGGCAATAGCAATAAGCCGTTGCTGTAGTACCAACCACCATTGGTGACAAGCGGTAAGATCTCAAAACCAAATAATGATCCTGAACCTAGTAACTCACGGAAGATAGCAACAAAAATAAGCACAACACTGTAGCCTAAACCATTACCGATACCATCAAGAAAACTTAAGCCCGGTGGGTTTTTCATTGCAAACGCTTCAGCACGACCCATTACGATACAGTTAGTAATAATCAAACCAACAAATACAGAAAGCTGCTTACTGATTTCGTATGCATACGCTTTCAATATTTGGTCAACCACAATTACTAACGACGCAATGATCGTCATTTGCACGATGATACGAATGTTGCCAGGAATATGATTTCGAATCAGAGCAATTGCAAAGTTCGAACACGCAGTAACCGAGGTTAATGCAATACACATTACCAACGTTACATTTAAACTTGTGGTTACAGCTAGCGCTGAACACACACCCAGAATCTGTACTGCAATTGGATTATTAAGCAGTAACGGCTGAGTTAAAACTTCTTTAACAGATGTCGACATGTTAAACCCCCTGCTCTTTAAAACCAGCTAGATAAGCAGCAAAACCTTGCTCACCAAGCCAAAACTGCATTAAGTTAGCAACGCCCTTACTTGTAAGAGTCGCACCAGACAAACCATCCACTTGGTTCTTAGCTTTTGATGATTCAGGGTCCACTTTGCCCTTAATTACATCAATGGCCACGTCACCTGAAGCGTTATAAACTTGCTTGCCTTGCCATTGCGCTTTCCAAGATGGGTTATCAACTTCACCACCTAGCCCTGGAGTCTCAGCATGAGAGTAAAAGCCCAAACCAGCGATGGTTTCAGCATCACCTTCTAAAGCAACAAAGCCATACAAGGTTGACCACAAACCGTAACCATGGACAGGCAAGATAATGCGATCAATCGCACCGTCTTTTTCAACAAGATAAACTGCAGCAAAGTCTTCTTGGCGCTTAATGCTCGCGATGTCTTCGCTGCCTTTTAGCTTCTCACTGAACTTAGGATTTTTTGCTAACTTTTTCTGATCAAACTTTTCAACTGGAAAACCAGCAGACGCCAACTTGCTTAACTCTTCATCAGATGCGTATGAACCTGTCTCTAAGTTAACGATACGAGTTGTAACTTGCTTGAACTGTTCATCAATGGTCTTGCCTGGCACGAGTAAACCCGCCGCCGCCAAGATATTTTTCTTTTTATCTTCAAGTTTGTTTTTAACTTGAATCGGTTTTAATGCAACCGCTGAACCTGCCACGATGATGGAGCAGACAAGGCAAAGCAGCACGGCAACCATTATGGTTTTTTGAATGCTATCGTTTTTAGCCGACATTGCGAGCCATCCTCCGTTCAGACATTAGTGCTTGAACTAACTTAGACATATTTTTTCGAGCGATAGAGTTATTAACTGGCATTGCGTGCAACCCTCCGCTTGATATTTGCTTGAACAACAAAATGATCGATTAATGGTGCAAATAAGTTTGCAAACAAAATCGCCAACATCATGCCTTCTGGGAAAGCTGGATTAATCACACGAATCAACACAACCATCACACCGATCAAGGCACCAAAGAAATATTTGCCGATATTTGTCATGGATGCAGACACAGGATCAGTAGCCATGAAAATCATACCGAAAGCAAAACCACCCACCACTAGATGCCAATACCAAGGCATAGCGAACATGGCATTCGTATCAGAACCGATAAAGTTTAGTAATGTAGACAGTGCCACCATACCGATCATTACACCGGCAACAATACGCCATGACGCAATTCCCATAACCAGTAGAACCGCACCACCAATAAACACAGCAATGGTACTGGTCTCACCAATTGAGCCTTGAATCGTGCCTGAGAATGCATCAAACCAAGTCAAACCTGAAGCAACAACGGCATCAATACCGCCTGTCGCAGCTAGGCCCAACGGCGTTGCACCAGAGAAACCGTCAACGGCTGTCCATACTGCATCGCCTGAAATTTGCGCAGGGTATGCAAAGAACAAAAACGCACGACCTGTTAAAGCAGGGTTTAAGAAGTTTTTACCCGTACCACCAAAAATTTCTTTACCAATTACCACACCAAAACTGATACCAAGGGCCACTTGCCACAATGGAATATCAGGTGGGCAAATTAATGCAAAAAGAATCGATGTAACAAAGAAACCTTCGTTGACTTCATGACCACGGATAGTGGCGAATAGCACTTCCCAGAAGCCACCCACGATAAACGTCACCGCATAGATAGGTAAGAAGTACGTTGCACCAAAAATTAAATTATCCCAAATACTGTTAGCGTCATAGCCTGCAATCAAAGAGATAATCGCACCACGCCAGCCTTCAATTTCAGCTACGCCCATGCTATCTAATGCATTATTTGCTTGGAAACCAAGATTCCACATGCCAAAAAACATAACAGGGAAACAACATAACCAAACGGTAATCATAATACGCTTAAGGTCGATACCGTCGCGCACATGAGATGTATTATTCGTGACTGACGGCGGAGAATACAAACCCGTATCAATCGCCTCATACAGAGGATACATTTTCTCGAATTTACCGCCTTTCGTAAAATGCGGTTCGAGGCCTTCTATAAACGATCTTACACCCATAATTATGCCTCTTTCTCAATACGCTCAAGGTTACCGCGTAAAATTGGACCATACTCATATTTACCAGAGCACACATAAGTACAAAGCGCTAAATCTTCTTCGTCCAATTCAAGTGCACCTAAATTAATGGCTGAATCCATATCTTCTACAATTAATGCACGCAGTAATTGAGTCGGAAGAATATCCAACGGCATAATTTTTTCGTAAGCGCCTACTGGCACCATCGCACGCTCACTACCATTGGTAGAAGTCGTTAGGCTCAATAACTTTTTAGGTAAAAGCTTAGACAGATAAATATTTTTAACTGAATGGCGATCGATACCTGCACGCAAGTAATGCAACAAGTAACGCTCACGCCCTTCTTCTAAAACCGTTACCTGATTAGCAAAGCGACCTAGGTATGCTGTCGGCCCAGTAGCCGTCAGACCACCAAAAACAGAACCAGATATAATACGATTTTCACCGTCTTTCAGTTCACTTGCCGTAAGTTCAGTCAAACATGCGCCTAATTGAGTACGTACTAAGCGAGGCTTATTAACTTGTGGCCCAGCCAAAGCAATAACCCGATCGGTATTCAATTTACCTTCCGTAAACAGCTGGCCAATTGCGATCACATCTTGGTAACCAACATGCCAAACTGTTTTAGTCGCACTAACCGCATCAAGTTCATGAATGTGCGTACCCACCAAACCAGCCGGGTGAGGCCCAGTTACATCAACAACTTGCGCTTTACCGGCAGGGACAGAGGCAGCAGGTGACTTCGTCACAAATAGCTTCTTCGCTAAGCACGATAAAACAGCCAAACCATTCGCAAACGCTTCTTTTTGCTCTGCAATTACAATCGCAGGGTCTGCCGCCAATGGATTTGTATCCAATGTTGATACAAAAATAGAACTCGGTTCGCTTCCCGGTGCTGGCGCCTTAGAAAATGGACGCGTACGGATCGCTGTCCACAAACCGGACTCGATTAATTGAGACTCAACTTGTTGACGAGTTAAAGAGGCGAGTTCGTTAGCACTGAAGCTGTTAAACGTCACTTCTTCATTACCTTGCACCTCAATAACAAGCGACTCAAATACTCGACGCTTACCACGGTTGATTTCAACAACCGTACCTGAGGCAGGAGCCGTATATTGCACTCCTTCGTTTTTCTTATCGGTAAAGAGCAGTTGCCCTTTTTTGACCTTGTCACCTACCTGCACAAGCATGGTAGGCTTCATGCCCACGTAGTCGAAACCCACCAATGCTACCCTAGAGACACCATTACCTTGAGTAATGTGTTGCTCCGGTTGTCCAGCAATTGGCAGGTCAAGACCTTTCTTGATATTAATCATATGCCTTGCCTAATCACAGTTTCGAAAAAAATCTTTGTGTGCGTCGCATGACGCTGCTTTTTTGCTTATTATTCAAACAGTTATAAGCCGAGTAAACGCTCTATTTCAACTGTCTGCCAGTATAATCATCCAATAACAAGGTGACTAGCTATAACTAAGCAATATTCTCAAAGCAATTGGGAATAAGTATAGCCAGAGTCATCTAGATTGCGCATATTTTGATCATACAAAAAAGCCGCTGTCTTGCAGCGGCTCTTTTTTTACTGATTAACCAGTGGATAGGCTGGGTAATTAACACCGCATAGTTGCTCTGCAATGCGCACTACCTGACAGCTATAACCGTACTCATTGTCATACCAAACGTACACATTCACACGATTTTTGCTCACGATTGTCGCTTCACCATCGACGATACCCGCACAGCGGTTGCCAACGAAATCACTAGAAACCACTTCAGGGCTAGCAACATAATCGATTTGCTTCTGCAAAGAAGAATGCAACGACGTATCACGTAAGAACGCATTCAAATCTTCACGAGACACTTCTTTATTAAGTGTCAAAGATAGAATCGCCATTGAAACATTTGGCGTTGGCACACGAATCGCGTTACCTGTTAGCTTACCTTTTAGTTCAGGTAGTGCTTTAGCAACCGCGCTCGCCGCGCCTGTTTCAGTAATAACCATGTTCAATGCAGCTGCACGACCACGACGATCACCACTGTGGTAGTTATCAATTAGGTTTTGGTCATTGGTATAAGAGTGAACTGTTTCAACGTGACCACAATCAACACCGTACTCATCGTTTAACGCTTTCAATACAGGGGTAATCGCATTCGTCGTACATGACGCAGCAGAAAGGATAGTATCTTCTGCTTTCATGTCGCGATCGTTAACCCCATAAACGATATTCTTAATGTCGCCTTTACCAGGCGCCGTTAGCAATACGCGTGCAATACCTTTACAGGCCGCATGCTGGCCAAGGCCATCGGCATCACGCCATACACCGGTATTATCAATCAATAGCGCATCTTTAATGCCGTATTGAGTGTAATCAACCTCAGATGGGTTAGCGGCGTAGATGATATTAATGTAAGTACCGTTAACGATCAGTGCACTGTTTTCGTCATCAACCTGAATAGTTCCCTTAAAAGAACCATGAATAGAATCACGACGCAGCAAGCTTGCGCGTTTAACTAAATCATCGCCCTTACCTTTACGTACAACAATCGCACGTAAACGCATACCTGTACCACCGCCGGCTTTCTCAACCATGATACGTGCAAGCAAACGACCGATACGACCAAAACCATAAAGAACAACATCTTTACCTTCAGACGCTTCCGCTTGCTGAGCCGTTAACTCAGCTAACTGTTCTTTAACGAATGCTTCTAAAGAAGCGCCGTTACCATTATTACGGAAGTTAACCGCCATCTTACCAATATCGATATGGCAAGATTTAATGTCCATCTCTTTCAAGATAGTAATAACAGGGCAAGTTTCTTGAACAGAAAGCGCTTCTTTTTCTACCTGACGCACAAAGCGGTGGGCTTTTAAAATATCAATCACAGAACGATTGATCATAGGTCGACCGTACACAGACAACACAACGTTGTTCTTTCGGTACAAACCACCAATTAATGGGATCATGGATTCTGCGGTTTCTTCACGCAACGTCCAATCAGACAAGCTGGCTTCACGAACATCTTGGCTCACGGATACACCCCCGACACTAAGCTAAAAAATTGTGCGGTATTATGCCCACAAAGCCCGTCAATCTCAATAATTATGCGCGCTTTAATGGCTTCCGCTCAAAGCATTGAACCTCATTGTTCACACTTTAAGCAATCAACACCTGCTAAGTGTAAGTAAAGTACTCTTGAATTCACAATTTTAAAAATTATCCACTAAAAACAAACAATACACTCAATCCCATACACCAAGCCTTAACACGCACTATTGCTTTGAGTACACTAGCCCTCTTTAAAACTCTCTAAGGACAGTCATGGCGGCCAACCCTCCTGTGCCAAGCAAATCTGGTGATATTTTATCTTGGGGTAATATTCAGGGCTCTCACCTTGCACACGCCATCGCAAATACTGCTCACGACTATTCAGGCTTAACCATTGTCGTTGCCAATAACAGCAGTGACAGCCAAAGACTAACAGAAGAAATTCGTTACTTTTTTCAAGGTGAAGTGTTCAACCTGCCTGACTGGGAAACCCTGCCTTATGATTATTTTTCACCGCACCAAGACATCATAAGTGAGCGCCTAAGCACTCTGGTAAAATTACCTCAGGCAAAAAACAGCATACTGGTTATTCCTGCATTATCACTTCAGCTTAAACTGCCACCCGTCAATTACATTCTGGGTCACAGCTTTACGGTAAAAACAGGCCAAACACTCGACATAGACGAGCTAAAGCCAAAATTAATTTCTGCAGGCTACCAAGCCGTGGACAGCGTATTTGAACACGGTGAGTTTTGCATGCGCGGGGCTATCTTAGATATCTTCCCAATGGGTTCTGAGCAACCGTTTCGAATTGAATTATTTGATGACGAAGTAGAAAGCATTCGCTGGTTTAACGCTGAAACCCAACGCTCAACCGAAACCACAGATAGCATCGAACTACTGCCAGCAAAAGAAGTTCCGCTTGATAAAAGCGGCATCCGGACATTCAAACACCGTTGGTTTGATTTCTTTGAGTGTGACCCAAAAGAGTCACCACTTTATATGGATGTGATAAAACAAATTGCACCGGGTGGCATTGAATATTATTTACCGTTATTTTTTGAAGAAACTGCCACAATATTTGATTACTTACCGATAAATTGCCAACTTATATTTAATCAAGACCTAGAGAAAAGCCTGCAACATAACTGGAAAGACATAGAACACCGCTATGAAGAGCGTCGCCATGACATTCGCCACCCGGTTTTGCCACCGAATGAAATTTACCTAAACGACAACCAAACCTTTGCACAGTTTAAACACTACGGCCGAATCAAAACCTTTACAGACAGCATAAAAGAGCAAGCAGGCCACCATAACTTCGCACTGCCTATATTGCCGTCACTGCAAGTTAATCATAAACAAGATAACCCACTAGACGCCCTTGAATCATTTTTAATGAACAACAGCGAGACAGTTGTTTTTTGTGTTGAAAGTGCAGGCCGCCGCGAAGCCTTACTTGAATTACTTGAACGCATCAATATCAGCCCACAAATCATTGATTCTTGGTTTGATTTAAACGAGCACGATTTTGAATTCGCCATTACCACCGCCCCCATTGAAGACAGCTTTTACAGCCAAAAACTAAACGCGTGGTTAATAAGCGAGAACGCATTATTTGGTGAGCGAATTCGTCAAAGCCGCCGCCAAAAACAAGAGAAAGATCAAAGCGAAAATGTCATTCGCAATCTTACCGAACTCACAATGGGGGCGGCTGTCGTACACATTGACCACGGTGTTGGTCGTTATCGTGGCATGCAAACCATTGAGGTAGATGGTGACGCCACTGAGTTTGTCATGCTTGAATACGCAGACCAAGCCAAACTATACGTACCGGTTTCATCGCTACATCTTATCAGCCGTTACAGCGGTGCCGATACTGACATGGCACCCATGCACAAACTGGGCACAGAAAAATGGTCCGCACAGCGTCGTAAAGCACTGGAAAAAATTCGAGACACCGCCGTAGAACTCCTCGAAATTTACGCTAAGCGCGAAGCAAAACCAGGACATGGCTTCAAGTTTCCACGAGACGATTACGAAATTTTCAAATCAGATTTTCCATTTGAAGAAACCGTCGATCAAAAAAGTGCCATCAATGCCGTCATCACCGACATGATGAAACCCAACCCCATGGACCGCCTTGTTTGCGGTGATGTGGGTTTCGGTAAAACAGAAGTCGCATTACGCGCGGCGTTTATTGCGATTCAAAATGATATGCAAGTAGCCGTATTAGTGCCCACCACCCTTTTGGCACAACAACATTACGAAACCTTTAGTGACCGCTTTGCAGACTGGCCAATAAAAGTAGAAAGCTTATCTCGCTTTAAAACCGGCCAAGCAAAAACCAAATCGCTTAAAATGCTCGAAGATGGCACCGCCGATATTGTTATCGGCACACACAAGCTATTACAAGGCGATGTGAAATTTAAAAATCTTGGTTTATTGATTATTGATGAAGAGCATCGCTTTGGCGTTCAGCAAAAAGAAAAAGTAAAAGCACTGCGAGCTGAAATCGATATTCTTACCATGACCGCCACACCGATTCCGCGAACCCTCAATATGGCCATGTCTGGTGTGCGTGATTTATCTATCATTGCAACACCACCGGCCCGCCGTTTAGCGGTAAAAACCTTTGTTAAAATCTGGGACGAACACTTAATTAAAGAAGCCATACTGCGTGAAATTTTACGTGGTGGACAAGTCTACTTTTTACATAACGAAGTAAAAACCATTGATAAAACGGCCGAGGACTTAGCAAAATTGATCCCTGAAGCACGCATTGGTGTCGCGCACGGGCAAATGTCTGAGCGCCAACTTGAGTCCGTTATGGGTGACTTCTATCACAAACGCTTCAACGTGCTAATGTGTACCACCATCATTGAAACCGGTATTGATATTCCCAACGCCAACACCATTATTATTGAGCGTGCCGATAAATTTGGCTTAGCCCAGCTCCACCAGTTACGCGGTCGTGTTGGCCGAAGCCATCATCAAGCCTATGCTTACTTACTTGCCCCGCAAGAAAAGAAAGTCAGCAAAGATGCCGAAAAACGTCTTGATGCCATTACCAATGCACAAGACCTTGGTGCAGGCTTTATGCTCGCCACGCATGACTTAGAAATTCGTGGCGCAGGTGAGTTATTAGGTGAAGAACAAAGCGGCCACATTCAAAACGTCGGCTTCAGCCTATACATGGAGTTGCTTGATCGTGCGGTTGAAGCCATCAAGGACGGACGTGAACTGAGCCTAGACAACCCAACCGGGCATCAAGCTGAAATCAATCTACGCATACCAGCCCTTATTCCCGAAGATTACATGCCTGATGTTCATAACCGACTCATCATGTACAAGCGCATCGCCAATGCAAAAAACAACCACGAACTTAAAGATCTACAGGTGGAAATGATCGATCGCTTTGGCTTATTACCTCAGCAAGTCAAATATCTTATCCAAGTCACAGAATTGAAATTCAAACTTGCAACATTAGGCATAGTGAAGTTAGATGCCGGAGACAGCCAAGGGCGAATGGAATTTGGTTCACAAACCACCATTGATCCTTACACCATGGTGCGCATGGTGCAAACAAAACCAGCAAGCTATAAGCTGGACGGCTCAAATGCCTTTAAATTTATTTTTGACATGCCTGACGCACAAACACGCTTCAGCACCATAAACCACGTTTTAGATTTGCTTTCGCAACCAGGTACGCCATGATCGCTCGCTTATTATTGATTTTTTCGCTTATTTTAAGCCCATTAGTGGCAGCCGAAGATGAAGCTCCGGTAAAAGAAGCCAGGTGGTATCAAGTTAACTTAACGCTATTCCAACAAAAAAAGGATAGCCACCTTGATGAATCATTTGGTTTTACTCCCCTACCAATGGATATGGCTGATATCGTCAAGCTTAAAAGTAACCATCCAATGCCCCTCGCAAACTCAGGTATGAATGCAACATTGGCTTTTCATCACGAAAACGCCAACAACCTTGCATTTACAGAGCAAACCATTGATCAAGACTGGGCTGATAAAATGTCAAAACTCGACCCAGTCAAGCAACCTATTTTGTACAATGCGCAGTGGCAGCAACCTGTCTATGACCAAAAACATAGCCTGCCCATTTACATTGAAAGCTCCATACAACACCTTGGTGCCCCACAGCTAAAAGGTTTATTTTATCTGCATGTTTCTCGATACTTGCACAGTAAAATTGATTTACAGTTTATTCCCGAAAACGCCAATACATCAACGGACCTCATCAGCCTTCAACAAAGTCGCCGCATGCGCAGTAAAGAAGTTCATTACATAGATCACCCATTAGTCGGCGCAATCATTCGCATACTGCCTGTTAAGCACCCACTCGGACGAAAAAACACCAAACCAACCTTAGACTCAGCTTTAAACGTTCGTCTATAAATAAAAAAGCCCCTTAGTGATTAATCAATTGAACTGCACCCCAAAAGTTGGACACTCAATCCAACCTTTGGGGTGCAGTTCAAATAAGGGGCTTTTTTATAAAATTTAAAAGAACACATTATTTCGACGCAAGAAAACCAGCAATAATCGCCTGCACCTTGTGCATTCCTTGATCCAATACTCGTCGTATATCATCCATGGTTATAAGCTCATCACTTTTACCTGCTGCCTTATTTACCACTAAAGACAAACTGGCATATGGAATATTAAGCTCACGAGCCAAAACCGCTTCAGGCATACCTGTCATACCGACTACATCGCAACCATCATTTTCTAGACGTTTTATTTCAGCGATGGTCTCTAAGCGCGGTCCTTGTGTTGCTGCGTACACACCTCCGTGCTGAGTGATAATGTTTTTCGACTCTGCGGCAAAATACAATTTAGATGATAAATCTTGATCATAAGGATGGCTAAAATCTACGTGATCCAATGGCAGATAAACACCATCATAAAAAGTATCTTCACGGCCGTGAGTATAATCAATCACTTGATCAGGAATACAAATGGCCTCAGCATCCATGGCTTCGGTGATACCACCCACCGCATTTACCGCGATAATTTCTGTCACACCGGCTTCTTTGAGCGCCAACAAATTTGCCCTGTAATTCACTTTATGTGGTGGTAATTTATGTGGATGCCCGTGGCGTGCTAAAAACACAACAGGCTGTCCCATTAGCTCGCCAAACATCAAGGGCGCGCTTACGTCGCCTAGATCAGTTGAAATACGCTGTTCATGAGTGATATTTAAACCTGGGTATTCCGTCAGGCCTGTACCACCAATAATGGCGGTTAATGATGCCAATTGAGTCATAAGTTTGCCCTATTATTAATCACTACCGCCATCTGACTCACCCACATCCGGCCCATTCTTGCTGACTTTTCTTCCTTTATGCTCGGTGCGGTTTGATTCATCTGTCTTTAATAATTTACCCGATTGTGCCTTATGCTGAGCATGCTCTGCGTCATTACGATCAACATTCTGTAAAGGCACATTGTTTTCCATGTAAATACTTCGGCTTGGAAATGCAATTTCAGCATCTTCATTATTAATAATCTCACCTACCTTAAACAAAACTTCTTGCTTGATAGAGTGAAACGCTTCCCAGTTGGTGGTGTGCGTAAAGCAATATATGAAAAACTCTAAAGACGAGTCTGCAAACGTATTAAAATTCACCATCAAAGTTTGCGACTCATCGATCTCGTCATGGCCTTGCAGGAACGCTTCAATTTTATCGCAAATTGTATGCACTTGAGCAAAATCACCATAGCGCACACCAATTGTTTCATAAATTCTGCGATGACTCATTCGAGATGGGTTTTCAATGCTCACTTGTGTAAACACTGAATTAGGAACATACAAAGGTCGCTTATCAAATGTACGAATTCGGGTTACGCGCCAGCCGATGTTCTCAACTGTGCCTTCGATATTACGATCAGGACTACGAACCCAGTCACCTACCGCAAATGGCTTATCCAAATAAACCATTAATCCACCAAAAAAGTTAGCCAATAAATCTTTTGCTGAAAACGCAATAGCCGCACCGCCCACACCACCAAATGCAATAATACCGCTAACCGACAAACCCAGCGTTTGAAACACAACCAAACATGTAATGGTAATAACAGAAATGCGCAGCAATTTAAAAATTGCTGTAATCGTTGTCTTGTCTGCCTTGGTTTTTACGTCACCTTTTAAAATTTGATCTTCACGTATCCGAATTAACCGCATGACAAACCATGAAAAGAATACAGACAGCACAATCACATATAAATGGCTTGCCTTAGGCAACAACTTAACTTCAAACTCCATTTGAATAATGCACAGCACGTAAATAAGGATGCACGTTAAAATACCGTAATGAACCGGCGCCTCAAGTGCGCCGGTAACGGCATCGTCAAATAAATTACGGGTCTTGCTGGCCTTTCTCTTCAGCTGACCAACAATCACCTTGGCCACAATATATACAATACCACCGACCAATGACCCCACTAAGGCTTGCACCCACCAGATTTCTAGTAAGTCCATCCAATTTTTAATATCCAACATTTCCAACATATTTAATCCAATTCTGCTAACAATGCTAAAGCATGCATATATGCCTGCTTATTTTCGTTTAAAGATGCGATAGGTTTGTAAGCCTCTAAGCTAAAAGGTTCCACACTTAAAGCTTCTAACCCTTTCAAAATTTCAATGGAGGCCTCAGCATGATTACACGCCAATAAAATATCGCAACCCGCGTTAACCGCTGCCAACGCACGCTGCTGATAATCACCTTTTACTGCCGCACCCGCCATACTTAAATCATCGCTGACGATACGCCCTTCAAACCCCATTTTTTTCCTTAAAATATCTTTGAGCCACACCTGTGAAAAACCCGCAGGCTCACTGTCAACGCTTTCATACACCACATGCGCAGGCATCATCCAGTCAATAGCGGGTAGTAACTGCTTAAACGGTTCTAAGTCTTGCTGTTCAATTTCTGTAAAACTGCGCTCATCAATCGGACACGCAACATGGCTATCTAAATTAACCCAACCGTGCCCCGGAAAATGCTTTGCTACGACGGCAAAATCCATTTCTTTTAAACCAGACATAAAGCTGGCCGCTAGAATTTTAATCACATTTTTATCCGCGCAAAAACCTCTGTCACCAATAACATTATTGCGATCATAATTAATATCTAATACGGGCGCATATGTGAGGTCGATGCCAACTTCTTGTAATTCATACGCTAAAACAATGGCCGCTGACTTTGCTAACGCAACCGCTTTATCAGGGTCATGCGAATACAGAGCGCCAATTCTCCCCATAGCCGGGACATGCGTAAAGCCCTCACGAAAACGCTGAACCCTTCCCCCTTCATGATCAACCGTAATCAATAACCGAGGGTTAATCGTTTTAATTTCTTTAACTAACGCGGCTAATTGATCACGGCTTTGAAAGTGACGCGTAAATAAAATGATGCCACCTAAAAAACGGTGCTTGAGCCACTGCCTTTCTTCATCAGATAGCGCTGATGACTGCACATCTGTTATGAATGTTACTTGCATTTACACCTCGATCATCACTGGGCAACCGATCGGCACCCAATCAAATAACGTAATAACATCGCAATTTCGCATACGAACGCAACCATGGCTTTTTGCCACGCCCATTGGCTCACTATCAGGCGTGCCATGAATATAAATATACCGAGCCATTGAATCAACCGACCCCAATCGATTTTTACCCACCTCACGACCACACAGCCACAAAATACGTGACAATATCCAATCTCGTTTAGGGAACTGTTCTG
Source organism: Bermanella sp. (assembly GCA_034111105.1). GTDB lineage: Bacteria > Pseudomonadota > Gammaproteobacteria > Pseudomonadales > Oceanobacteraceae > Bermanella. Next base: position 63,098 of record JAWUXY010000023.1, read on the forward strand.
CTAATAGCGGGGAGTAAATTTCGCCAGTGGTACGACGCCCAATAAAAACAGAATTAGTCGGCTGAGCTTCACCAATTTTTGCACGAATATAATGCGGCCCAACCGGTGTTTTGCCTGAGCCCTCATCACACCCGGCACCATTTAAAGCCGTAGACACGGAAAATTCGAAGATCTTTTGCTGATCTTCGAATGCCGACAATGTTTGATTATGAATTGAAATGTGCAAATAACGCACTGGATTACTCGCTAGCAAAGTTTGATGCTTACTTTGCCCGAATACCTGCCGCAAGGAAAGGCAAGAGATAGCCAACGACTTCTTCTTCTGTGCATTTAGTATCGAAATCATGCTCAACAATGGCACGCAAGTTTTCCATGCTCGATAAGGTAAATGCTGCGGAGCCAAGCATAAAGTGAAAACGCCAAAAACGCTCTACTGGTTGCAGATCAGGTGTAGCCTTGGTGATAAGTGACATGACGCGTCGGAATAAACTGCGATATTCCGTCTGCAAGAATTTACGTAAATGCCCCTGCCCCTGATTATAAGCCAAGCCCAATAAACGCATAAAAATAGCCAAACGACTGCGATCACCTTGCGTCACACTGGCCATAGCCCGTGCAACGAAGCGTAAAATATCTTCAATCGATAGAATCGTATCTGGGTGTTGTTGCTCATGGGTATCAAGACTGGACTCAACCAGCTTATAGAACGGGCCTAAAAAGCGAGCAAATACGGCCTGAATAAGAGCTTTCTTTGAGCCAAAGTGGTAATTGACCGCGGCCAAATTCACATCAGCACGAGCCGTTATGGTACGCAAAGACGTTTCTGCAAAACCATGTTCTGCAAACAACTCTTCTGCCGCGTCTAAAATCCGTGTAACCGTATCAACTTGTGCCATGGTGTAAACCCAAACAAACAACTGTTTGAAACATACGTTTAACTCAAAATCATGTCAAGTAATCAAGCCAACACACTGCTTTTTCAGCACATTGCCTCACACTTTATAGCACATACACAATAAAAAATGGGCTCCAATGAGCCCAAAAGAAAAGTCTGACTAAAAACAGGTTCTTACAAATAATAAGACATGGTTAACTTTATGAAGTCCTCATCACGAAAACCCCATAAAGGATTGTCGTCCTTAGGCGCAAACACACGAGCCTCAATTGATAACGTCATGTTATTCAACACCCGCGTATCCCCTTCGATACTCAAACTATAATCACCATACTCATAATCAACCAAAATACCTGCCAACAGCGTAGAAGATGCCGCATCGTTAGCCGCCCAACGGGTCGCCAACAATACATCATGTTCAAAGGCCCCTGCACTGGCCTCATCTTGACGAGAGTCATACAAGTGCTCAACCACCCAGCCAAGCTCAATTCGCGTATCAAAAATACCTACTTGGGTATATTCAAATCCCGCGGTTGTAGCAAAGTATTGCTCGTCATCGCCAATCGCTAAGTTCATGCCATTATAAAACACAGGCCACTTACCAGCTGATGTAAGCATGTCATTTTCTGGCATGCCATCCCGTAATACACCTTCAAACTTCCAGGCCCAACCTTCTGTTAGGTACTGCATTTCAAGACCAAGCTGAGTGATTTGAGCGTAATAAGGCAACACCTCAGGAGCAAGAGGATTTGACCCATCGACACCGAGGGACGCCTCACGACTGGTTCCATGAAATACCGATACCGCGTATTCGAACTCATCAATGTACGTATAAAAACGCGCAGCAACATCTACATGGTTTTCTTCATCTGAACTTTCGTATTGCGCATCTGCATAATTTTGCCCAAGGCCTAATCGCCCGTCTTCGCCGACAAACGTACGCTCACGATGATACGGCAACACAAATAAATCCAAATTCCCCCAGTCCCGCTCAAGCAGTAACTGCACCATGGGCTGGCCCAGTTTTTCTTCGCCATCTAAACTTTCAACCGCATCAGTTTGGTTAATAATATCCACTAGATGTTGTGACTCAGTCACACCCCAGAATACCTTACCAATACCCGCTTTAAGTTCGTATTCGTCAGCGACTTTATGCCAGATCAATTCGCGAATATCACCATGTGTACGCTCATCATCTGTTTCATCAAAGCGATAAAACGGTTTAAACGTCACGGAGTGATCATTTTCAAACGCTTTATATAACTCGGTGCGCAATGCGACCGAGTTATTGATACGAGTATCATTGTCGCTGCTCTGGCTATCTGCAAAGTAACCAGACACCTCATAATCAACCTGAGTCGTCACGCTTAACTCAGCCTGAGCCGCGTTCGTTAGCAGTACAAAACTCGCTAATAAAGAATAACCCTTCATATTACTTAGCTCGTTTTAAGCTATTTTTGGTAAATTCTCTGTCATTCAAGCCAACTTTAAATTCATAGCCTTTGTATTCTAAGCGAGTGCCTTTACCCGTTTGATGATTTTTCATCACGCTTAGAGCTGGGCGCCAGAATTTTTCTAAGTACAGCGTGTAGTCTTTATTTTCTAATGTTTTTAGCAAGCTTTTTTTACGATCATAAAACTCGATTTTTAACGCACGATATTCCGCTTTATCAATCCAAGCTATTTGCTTGGTGTAACCTGAATATTTATCCGTTGGAATACGTTCAACCACAAAGCAATCTTTGCCATCAAACGTTTCGTCACGTAGGTGCTTATAGGTATATTTTTCTATTTCCTGTGAACTAATGTCTTCGAAGGCAAATTCACTGCCGACAAACGGGCCCGATTTATTTTTGCTCGATATTTTTTTCACACGCTTAAGCGCAGGCAAATACAACCATTGGTCATCTGATTTTTCTTTGTGGGTGTAGGTCAACATAGCCACACCTTTTTGGTCAATTGGCGTATCAAAAATCATGAGTGATTTATCGCCCTCTTCACCAACACCTTCTAGTGTTTTTACACGCATATCACGCGGTGCTTCATCGCCCTTGCTGTCAACCAACACCATTTTCAATTCGACTTGCGTATCCGCAAATCCTTCATCGCGTTTATCAGCCTCAACCGCAATCGCCAAACCTTTTTCTTCTGGGGTCTGTGCTAAAACAGATACATTAAACAGGGTTAACAACACTGTTACTAAGAGGTATTTCATCATCTTAAAACTCCTTATTTATTATGCTTGAACTTTAATTTTATGATCAGGTGACGCAATTTCGCTCGAACCATTAGTACTATCTTCATTGTCATCTTTATCCAGCTTTAGCAGCAAAGGGGGTAAGAAAAAGAAATCAACAATTAAGGCCAACCCGATGGTTAACGCACTCATGATACCCATGTGTGTATTGATCGCGAATGGCGATAACGCCAGCACCATAAAGCCAGCACACAAAACAATCGTGGTCGCCGTTAACGCAACACCCACGGTATGGAAGGCATACTCGATTGCCGCTTCTGTTTTTAACCCAAGCTCTCGCTTAGCGCGCACATATTTCGTCATGAAGTGAACGGTATCGTCAACCACAATCCCCAAGGTCACACCCATCACTACCGATAAGCCCAAACCCACTTGCCCATCGAATACCGCCCAAAGCCCAAAGCCCATTCCTGCTGGTACTAAATTAGGGATCAAGCTAATAAAGCCAAGCTTCACTGATTTAATTGCCAACATAATAATAAATGAGATCAAGAATAACGCGCCCACAACACCACCAATCATACTTTTGATGTTACGTTCGGTTATATGTGCAAACATCACGGCGGTACTGGCACCCTCTGTCACCATATATGACGGTGCGTTTTCTTCTAACCATGCAACCGCACGATGATCCAAAGAAATAATTTCTTGAGCTGTAATTTTGTCAATTTGTACCGTTATACGACTTGCTGATTTATTACCGTTTACTTGGTTGGTCAGATCTAAACCATAAGGTAAAGAAAGTTCATATAGCAGCATATATTGCGCAGCCAGTTGACGATCATCTGGGACTTTATAATAGGCTTCATCATCCGCGTTCATATTTTTGTTTAAACGCTTCATCACATCACTAAAGCTATTCACGTGACGCACTTCAGGCTGGGTACGTAAAAAATCAGCAAACGCATCAATCGTATTCAAATAATCAGGATCAATGACACCCATTTCACCATCGGCTTTCAGTGAGTAATTCATACTTTGTACACCAGTCAAGGTGTCGGAGATCATTTCACTGTCGCTTCTAAACTTGATGCTCCAATCAAAATATTCAATCGTATTATCATCTAGCTCATTCAGCGGAATCAGTGCAATTAACACCACAATCACAATTGAAAAACCAACCAACAGCGCACGATAATTTTTAATCACAAAATCCGAAATCATCTGCATTTTTTTATTTTCATTGAATGATTCAGATACTCTTTTAGATGGCAGCAACATCATTAACGCAGGTAAAAAGATAACCGCTAAAACAAACGCCGCTAACACACCAATACACACAATATTGCCTAAATCATGAAATGGCGGTGCATCAGAGAAATTAAGCGTCAAAAAGCCAATAGCCGTGGTCACACTGGTCAGTAAAACAGGTTGAAAGTTAATACGAATGCTTTCTACCATTGCCGCTTGCTTCGATTCGCCTTTGGCTATGCCATGGTAATAGCTCATCAAAATATGAATACAATCGGCAATGGCAAGTGTCATTATCATCACCGGCGCCGATAATGTGGTTGGCGTCACTTCAGGGCCAGGCCAGCCGAATAAACCCATTGCAACGGCACTAGAAAACACAACAATGCTAAACGTTGCCAATGTGCCCCACATGCCTTTTAAAGAGAAAAACAACAACACTAAAATGAGTAAAATCATAATAGGGTAAAGCTGCTTAATATCTTGCGCACTGGCTTCAGGAAATGCGTTATTGGTCATGGTTACGCCAGTCAAATAAAAGCCCACCTCTGGGTAGGCTTCTTCATATTTGGCCACCATTTCTCGCACAAAACCCACTACTTCGGGCACTTCTTGTGCTTGATTAATACCGGGTAAGTTAATGGTAATATTAATACCCGTTGCTTTACCGTCATACGCAATAAGATTGCCGGCTAATATTGGGTCTTTTAAGGCAACCGCTTTTTTCGCTTGAATCTCTTCTGGCGATAAGTCAGCCGAATATTCAAATAAACTTTCAACGATCATGTCGTCTTCTTCAGCATAGGTATGCTGAAAGTTCGAAATCGAATCAACTCGACGACTATAAGGCACCTGCCATGATTCTTCGGTCAGTTCTTCGACTAATGTCAGAATGCGGGTGTTAAAGACTTCACCATCTTTAGGCACCATGGCAATGAGGATATTATCAACTTTATTGTATTGGTCTTGCAAATCTTCAAAAGCTTGTAAATGCGGATTATCACTACTGAAAAATGCGCGATAATCGGCATTTAATTTGATATTTTTCGCACCATAACCACTGGCACCAACCAGCAAAATGGCGGACAACACAACCGCCCAAGGGTGACGAACAAGCCACCAGGTTATTTTTTCAATCATGTGATTTCCTTATTGTTATATTTGTATTATTTAACGTAAAAGATTTGTTTAGCTTGTGCCTGAACCATTGCAAAATCATGACTAACATCGTCTCGCTTAGCACCAAGACCATCTAAAAAAATATGTAAAGATTCAAAAAAATAATGCTTGGGATCGTCAAAGCCGAATTTTGACATTTCCCAGTCGTTGGCCAGTACATCTTGTACTCCCCATTTCATGGCCCACCAACCAAACGCACCCACTTTAATTTTATCGGCACTGATATCAGTTTGATCCGTAAAAAGGCCAATCACACGGGACAAAATATTTTGATCAATGATTGAAATAGCATGTTGATGTGACTCGGTGACTTTTTTCTGGAATTCGGGGGATTTCACCATAGACACCAGACCCGCTGTTTCTGATTCTTGTTCAGCGTTAATAAAAAATGCCCAACTCACCATCACCACTTTATGGCGCAAGCCTGCACTATTATTAAGTGCAATATCTATGAGCGAGATTAAGCGCTCACCACAGCGAATCACTAATTTCGCAAGTACATCTTCTTTACAACTAAAGTGTTGATAGATGGTTCCTTTTGAGTAATCGGTTTGATTAGCAATCGCTTGCATGTTTAAACCATGAAACCCATCTCTTTTTAGTAACGACAAAGCCACCTGAAGAATTAATTCTTCACGTTCCATACGCATTTGATCTTTATGGCTTATTGCTTGTACTGATTTCAATTGATTGTCACTTTTATTATTTTTTGACACGCTGTCATTTTTTGACGCGACGTCAAATTTAAAGATATTAGCCAATAAGGTCAACTGTTAATCATTAAACTATTTTTGAATACTTTACACATGTACAGTACTGTATATAATCACAATATGTATATAAAAACAGATAAGAAGCCATAATGATCAAACTTACCGCTCGCCAGCAAGAAGTATTGAATTTAATTAAACAATCCATTGAGACAACCGGCTTTCCCCCTACACGCGCAGAGATTGCAAAAGAGTTGGGATTTAAAAGCCCTAACGCCGCTGAAGAACACTTAAAAGCACTTGCACGTAAAGGCGCAATTGAAATGACACCCGGTGCTAGCCGCGGCATTCGCTTAGCAGAAGATCAAAGTGGCATCCCACTTATTGGTCGTGTCGCAGCAGGCGAACCTATATTGGCGCAAGAACATGTCGAGCGTTATGTTGAATTACCAAGAGAGTTTTTTAAACCAAGTGCTGACTTTTTACTTGAAGTGCATGGCGAGAGCATGAAAGAAATTGGCATTATGGATGGCGACTTAATTGCCGTGCACAAAACTAACCAAGCCAGCAATGGCCAGATTGTTGTGGCCCGTGTAGGTGAAGAAGTAACCGTTAAGCGTTTTCAAAAAGACAAACACATCGTGCAATTACTGCCTGAGAATCAAGACTTTCAACCAATTGTCATTGACCTGCAAACAGAATCTTTAGAGATTGAAGGCCTCTATGTTGGGGTTATTCGCCGACATATGCACTAGCCTACCCTAAACACTAGGCATAAAAAAACGCTGCATGGGCAGCGTTTTTTTGCTCTGAAAACGGGCTATTTAATGAAAAATACGCTCTTCATAATCGGCAATGGCGGATGTATCTTCAACATGCACACCACTTAGCTCGCCTACTTTACGCACACCCGCTTCAATCATTGCTTTCGCAATTTCGACATGTTGCTCAGGGAAGCTGTCTTTCGCATCACCCGAAAAGGTAATGCGTACTAATGGCTCACCTTCACCATCGCTACGTTTTAGCGCAATGTCGCCATCGTCTAATTCTACAATTTCAAATACAGCAGCCATAATAACTCTCGAAACTTGGTGACACGATATAAAGGGTGCGGAGTATATCACTGCAAAACAAGCACTCCAACGCCTAAAAAATCAGCAATTAGTTTTCTTGATAGTGCAAACGCATACGCTGAATGGTTTTTTCTAATTCAATCAACCAGTTACGCAATAAGTCAACATAGTCAGACTGGGTTGTAATTAATTGTACAGACTGTACCACCGCGCTTTCATCAAAGCCTGTCAGCAGCATCCGGTTATATTGCGTCAATAATGCCGCCAACCAACTGTTTGACTCTTGGCTTAAAAGGCTCAATTCATACAGTTCAGCCGGCAGTTCTTTACGGGAAAATAGCTCAGCCAACGTACTAAAAGGCGGTAATCGATATTGAGCGACAAGCTCATTAGAGAAAGACATCAAACCAGCGTAGAGATGCGACAACGCAGCTTCTTCTTGCTGGCGCTTCTCTTGGTCAGCGCTTTGCTCAGCTTGCTTTAAGCAAGAGCGAGCAAAGAACACCACCTGATTGGTACGGCTAACTGGGCTCATGATTAAAAGTTGATGCGTAAGCCAAAATGGCCCGCATTCACAACGTCAATGTCACCCTTTTCATCATCCGCTTCAACAAAGCGGTAACCCAAATACACCATCGCAGTTGGCAGCAGCATGAATTCGACACGAGCACCCACATCAATTAGGTTCTCAGTCGTCGAGAAAGACAACACGCTTGGCGCATAATATAAATGGCCGCCAAAACCCAAACCGTTTAGTTCAGGTGGCATATAGCGCGCAAAACCACCAATGGCCAATGCACCACTGTCATTGGCATCGGTGAAATAACCGTAAAACTTACCGCCTACACCAATGCGCAAACTGCTTTGCTGGCTACGAACGTCAACTGCATTTAAACCAAGAGACACTAAATCGCCGTCATCTTCATGGTGTAAAAAACCAGCGGAAACATGCATAGGGCTACCCATACGCGTGGCGTCATAATCAAGACCCGCCATGCTGTCATTAATACTTAAATCCAGCGTGCCTCCGGCATAAACCGTTGAACTCATCAATAAACAGATTGGGGCCAATAGGCGCAGCAATTTCATGAATCACCTTTATTATAAATTTGTAAATGAAAGATGGCGCTATGATACGACATGACAAAGCATAAACCTAGTCGTCGATTGCGTACTAGTAGGCTGATTTGAAACAAAAAAAATGGCTCACAGAATTTCCTCTGCGAGCCATTCTTCAGGCCATCAATGCTTAGTCGTCTAGTAAACCAACTAATAGTTTATTGATGCGATCCACATAACCTGCCGGATCCTGCAACTGGCTACCTTCTGCTAGTTGCGACTGCTCATAAATAATATCTGCCATTTCAGCAAAGCGGGCTTCATCACTTTGTTTATCCATTTTCACAATCAATGGGTGCTCAGTATTTATTTCAAGCACACGCTTAGCTTCTGGTAATGCTTGGCCGGCGGCTTCCATCATACGGCGCATTTGCATGCCCATATCATCTTTACCAACCACTAAGCACGCAGCCGATTCAGTCAAACGTGTTGAAATACGTACATCTTCAACTTTATCGCCTAGGGTGGTTTTAATACGACCAATTAGGCTTTCGTTTTCTTTTTCAGCTTTTTCTTGTTCCGCTTTATCGGTGTCGTCTAATGCTAGATCACCTTTAGTAATGTCTTCAAAGGTTTTGCCTTTGAATTCACTTAGGTGAGAGATCATCCACTCATCAACGCGATCGGTTAACAATAGAACTTCAAGACCTTTTTTACGGAACACTTCTAAATGCGGGCTACGTGAAGCCGTTAAATAGTTTTCAGCTGTTAGGTAATAAATTTTATCTTGGCTATCGTCTGCACGCTCAAGGTAAGTATCTAGTGATACCGATTGCTTGTCGTCTTCGCCTTTAGTTGACATAAAGCGGAATAGCTCAGCAATTTTTTCTTTGTTGGCGAAATCATCTGCTGGGCCTTCTTTAAGCACTTGGCCAAACCCATCCCAAAATGTTTGGTATTGCTCTGGGTCTTTTTTAGCCAGCTTTTTCAGCATGTCTAAAATACGTTTTGTCAGCGCAGTACGCATTGACGTAATGCTGGCATTTTCTTGTAGTATTTCACGGCTTACGTTAAGCGGTAAGTCATTACTGTCAACCACACCTTTAATGAAACGCAAGTAAGGTGGTAGGAACTGCTCTGCATCATCCATGATAAAGACGCGCTGAACGTACAATTTTAAACCACGGTTGCCTTCACGGTTCCATAGATCGAACGGTGGACGCTTAGGCACATACAACAAACTGGTGTACTCAAGTTTGCCTTCTACCTTGTTATGAGACCACGTTAATGAGTCTTCATAGTCATGTGCAATGTGCTTGTAGAACTCTTGGTATTCTTCGTCTTTAACATCAGACTTGCTACGTACCCAAAGCGCTTTGGCACTGTTTACCGCTTCCCACTCGTCTTCAGCAGGGGCTTCGTCTTCACCAGTATGCTCTTTAATCATTTGCACAGGCACAGCAATATGATCTGAATATTTTTTAACAAGATTACGCAGGCGGAAACCATCTGCGAACTCTTTTTCATCGGCTTTTAAGTGCAACGTAATTTGCGTACCACGACCGGCTTTTTCAGTGGCTTCTATCGTGAAGTCACCCTCACCGGCTGACGTCCAAAGAACCGCCTCTTTTGTATCGCTACCTGCACGACGAGTCAATACTTCTACTTTATCCGCCACAATGAACGAGCTATAAAAGCCCACACCAAATTGGCCAATCATGTTTGCATCTTTTTTCTCGTCGCCTGATAATTTTTCTAAAAACGCAGACGTACCTGATTTCGCAATCGTACCTAGGTTCTCGATGACCTCATCACGATTCATACCAATGCCGTTATCTGAAATAGAAACCGTATTGGCTTCTGCGTCAAACTGAATGCTCACTTTGATCTCTGGGTCGCTTTCGAACAAGCTATCATCATTTAACGCTTCGAAGCGCAGCTTATCGCAGGCATCCGATGCATTCGAAATTAATTCACGTAGGAAGATCTCTTTGTTGGAATATAGAGAGTGAATCATTAAATGAAGCATTTGCTTCACTTCGGTTTGAAAGCCTAAGGTTTCTTTTTGAGCTGTTGTCATAAAGCCTCACTGTCCTTTATAAAAAAACGCTGAGGGACTTATATATGGGCAGGAATTTGGAATTCAAGGGGATTTTTTCAATGAAGGTGAGAATCACCTGTTTAAAGGCCGTCTGCCGATAAGTTGTTAACAAGCTGTATGTTATGCATACACCATGCGGAGTATGCACGCGGCAATCGCTCAGTTATGAGCTGAATAAACCAGCGGAACCCGCAATCTCACACTTGCCACCAGCAATATTCAATACACTTATAAGCTCACCTAGCACACTGCCACTACCTTGCATTAAAGCAAGCCTGAAAAACGCATGACGCCAAAGCCAGTTAATCCCCTAAGGTGCTAATAAAAAGTGCGCACGGGCCGTGGCAACGGCTTCTTCACGTTTTGTCTGCCAAGCATTGATGATCACATTAGCCACACGGGAACCTTGACGAATGACTTGGCACTCGGCGAAAGTATCTCGACCACCGCGTACAGCGCGTAAATAGTCCAATGAGAAATCCACGATCTTCGGCATGGCTGGTGTGTCCAGCATCATTAATAAATGAATCGCTGCCGACATCTCCATAAAGCCGCCCACGACACCACCATGCACAGCAGGCAAAATTGGGTTGCCGATATTGCTCGGGTTATCGGGTAGTTTAAAAATCACATCATTGCCAAAGCGCTGAAAATCAATGCCGATCAACTGGGCATACGGAATCGCATCGACCACAGGTTTATAATCACCACCTTCGTGGGCGGCTTGTAAAAGTGCTTTAAAATTCGACATATTATTTCCCTGCCCCCTGCTTAGCATCCAGCGGACTGGCACCTAAAACGGCATTTTTAAAATCAGGTGGTGATAAGTGAGAGCCAATACGCATGAACGTGCCCACACAATTGGCCACAGGTTCATTCACATCACCTTGATGCACCGTGCAACGGGTAAACACCACATGACGGCTCACACGGTATGCTTCGGCAAACGCAAAAATAGACTTTTTCGGCTCCGCCGCGCGCACGTAATCAACACGCAGATCTAACGTTGGGCACAGCTCAAACTCTGGCAATGCATTGATCACCATGGTGCCGCAGGCGGTATCCATTAATGTGGTCAGTACACCACCGTGAATCACCCCCGTGGATGGGTTGCCCACATGCTGCTCATTATAAGGCAGCTCAATGGTAAGGCTTTCTTTGCTCGCCTCTTTTATTTGCATGCCTAACACCTGGCAATGCTTTAACAAACCAACAAAACGCTGGGCACGACCTAAATATGGGTTGCTCTCGCTCATGGCTCTCTCAATAAGTTAATTAGATATTCTAAGAATAGACTGAATATTTGCCGCGGTTTATACAACAAAATGCGCCAACATTGTAGGCAGCAGGCCCTAATGTCACATTAAGCCCATCAATATGAGCGCATTTATCAAACCAAAGCCACTTTGATTAAAAATTGTAATCTTAAAGGCAATAATTTATCGCTGTACTGCACGCACAATCAGCCTATATTCCGCACTTTCACACCCATCAATGAACACTCATTAAATTTAACCCAGTAGGAGCATCACACACTGATGCAGATTCAACCTAAGGACTACTACGAAGGCGATACCTTCGAACGCATTAAAAAGCACGCTGACACACTAGACACACCTTGTTTAGTGATCGACACCGCGATGTTTGCTCGCCAACTAGATGAATTAATGGCGTGCTTTCCTTATGCAAAAACTTACTACGCAATTAAAGCGAACCCCGCTGAAGCGCTATTAAGAATTTTGGATGATCGCGGTTGCAACTTTGACGTGGCCTCACGTTATGAACTCGACAAAGTGCTGTCTATTGGTGTGAAAGGTGATCGTATTAGCTACGGCAATACCATCAAAAAAGCGAAAGACGTGCGCTACTTCCATGAGAAAGGGGTTGATTTGTTCGCCACTGACTCAGAAGCCGACTTGCGTAACATTGCCCAAGCTGCACCGGGTGCACGCGTATTTGTGCGCATTTTAACCGAAGGTTCACAAACCGCAGACTGGCCGCTTTCGCGTAAATTTGGCTGCCAAACTGACATGGCACTCGACCTTTGCGTATTAGCAAAGGAACTTGGCTTAGTGCCTTACGGTATTTCGTTTCATGTGGGCTCACAACAGCGTGACATTGGTGCATGGGATTCAGCCATTGCTAAAGTAAAATGGATCTTCGAGCGCTTACAAGAAGAACACGGTATTCAACTTAAAAAGGCAAACTTGGGTGGTGGTTTTCCTGCTAACTACATGAGCCGCACAAACGACTTAAAAACTTACTCAAAAGAAATCACCCGTTTCTTGAGCGAAGACTTTGACGATAACTTCCCAGAAATCATTCTGGAACCAGGTCGCTCATTAATCGCTAACGCAGGTGTCTTAGTGAGTGAAGTAGTATTAATCAGCCGTAAAAACCGCACCGGTTTAAACCGCTGGGTATTCACTGACATTGGTAAATTTGGCGGCCTAATCGAAACCATGGACGAAGCCATCAAGTACCCAGTGTACGTTGAAAAACAAGGCGAAACAGAAGAAGTGATCATCGCCGGTCCAACCTGTGACAGCGCGGATATTTTGTACGAAGACTACAAATATGAACTGCCACTTAACTTGGCCATGGGCGACCGTATGTACTGGTTTTCAACCGGGGCTTACACCACAACTTACTCGGCCATCGAATTCAATGGCTTCCCGCCGTTAAAAGCTTACTTCATTTAGTTCATAATAATTAAATTAAAAAAAACGCTGCCCTTTTGGGGCCGCGTTTTTTATTTTAAAAGGGTCATTAATCATCTAAAAGATTAAAGGCATAACCCTCTGTCATCAACAATATCA